>NZ_JAEQCI010000059.1:0-35820 GCF_020738565.1 Microcoleus sp. PH2017_12_PCY_D_A
GTCCCGGACTGTTGCTAACAGTTGCACGTTCCTTTCATTGGTATAAACTATGTCGATCGCCCGCCAACAACCTACAAAAAAAACCTTTGACATCCGGCAATTAATTGCCCCAATATCAGCGATATTAATTGTCGCCTATTTCCTCGCACCCATCATCTGGCAAGTGCTGACTTCCTTCAAAGTAAACGCCGATATCTCAGCAATTCCCAACGTCTACATTCCCACCCGAATTACCTTCGATCATTACCTGTCCTTGTTCCAGCGCCGCCCCTTTGCGCTTTACATTTTAAATAGCGCTTTTGTTTCCATCACTTCCACACTGCTGTGTTTAGCAGTAGGTGCTCCCGCAGCTTACGCATTGGCGAGGTTGCGGCTGTGGGGCGAGAGAATTATTCTGGCAACTGTGACAATTGTGACGCTATTTCCGGCGGTGTTGTTGTTTTTAGGACTCCTGGAAATTGTCAAAGCTTTGGATTTAGGAAATAATTATTTAGCCTTAATTATTCCCTACACCGCCATCAATCTGCCACTAACAATTTTGGTAATGCGGAGTTTCTTTCAACAACTGCCCAAAGATTTAGAAGATGCAGCAAAAGTTGACGGATACAACACTTTTCAAATGCTGTGGCAAATCGTACTGCCGATGACATTTCCCGCCTTAGTCACAACTGGAATTCTGACATTTATTTCAGCTTGGAACGAGTTTATATTTGCACTGACATTTATGACTCGCGAATCTCTCAAAACAATTCCCGTCGCCACGGCTCAACTCAGCGGTGCATCAGTCTTTGAGATTCCCTACGGCCCGATCGCAGCAGCCACCGTTTTAGGAACCTTACCCTTAGTTTTGTTGGTTTTGGTGTTCCAGCGGCGCATAGTTCAAGGTTTAACAGCCGGGGCAGTAAAAGGATAGTCATTAGTCATTAGTCATTAGTCATTAGTCATTAGTCATTAGTCATTAGTCATTAGTCATTAGTCATTAGTCATTAGTCATTAGTCATTAGTCATTTGGTTGTTATAATTACCAATTACCATTGCCAATTACCCATTACCAATTACCCATTACCAATTGCCATTACCAATTACCAATTACCAATTACCAATTACCAATTACCAATTTTAAAAATCATGGCAAAACTGCAACTAAAAAACCTCAATAAAACCTACAGCCCCAAAGTTGTACCCGTAAAAGACATTAGCTTAGATGTCAGCGAGGGCGAATTTTTGACCTTGCTGGGGCCCTCCGGGTGCGGCAAATCTACTACGCTGCGGTTGATTGCAGGGTTGGAACAGCCGACTAGAGGCGAGATTAGAATTGGCGATCGCGATGTGACATATCTCAGACCGGGCGATCGGGATATTGCAATGGTTTTTCAAAGTTACGCGCTGTACCCGCACATGACAGTGTACGACAACATGGCATCCAGCCTCAAACTCCGCAAAATATCCGACAGCGAAATCGATCGATTAGTGACAGAAGTTGCAGCATCCCTCGGATTGACCGAATTAGTCGATCGCAAACCGGGTAAACTATCAGGCGGACAGCGACAGCGAGTAGCCCTCGGACGCGCCTTAGTGCGCCAACCAGCAGTATTTTTGCTCGACGAACCTTTAAGCAATCTCGACGCATTATTGCGAGAAAAAGTTAGGGCCGAACTCAAACAATTGTTTTCATCCCAAAAAGCCCCTGTAGTGTACGTTACCCACGACCAAACGGAAGCAATGACGCTTTCTACAAAAGTCGCAGTTCTCAACAGCGGTAGCGTGCAGCAGCTAGACCCGCCGCACTTAATTTATAACCGTCCGGCAAATCAGTTTGTAGCGGGTTTTGTGGGCAGCCCGCAAATGAATTTGCTAGTGCTTAAATGCCAGGGAAATTTTGCGATGTTGGGCGATTCTGGAGTTCCGCTACCAAATCTGCCGACTGTTCCCCCAGAGATTGTCTTGGGAATTCGCCCGGAACACGTCAGCTTTGCAGATGTAGAAGCCAGGAAGAAGCCCGATCCAGAGGCAATTAAGGGTGAGGTTTATTTAGTAGAAAACTTGGGAATGCAAAATTTAGTTAGCGTCCGAGTTAAGGGTTTGGAGTCAATAACGGTGCGCGCGTTGCTCCCAAATGACCGTCAGTGGAGTTCCGAAATTGTCGAGCTGGTTTTTCCGGCTCAGTTGCTGCACTGGTTTGATGTCAAAACGGGCGATCGCTTGAAATAAAAATTTGGTCTGTATAACACGATCGATTGAAATTTGTCTAACCCTGTGCTGAAAAATATTTGGGCTAATTCTAAGTGAGTTATGACCTTAGTAAGAGGTAGAAGTAATTGGCTGCTCTCAAGGTGATATTCATGTGTAAAAAAGCTAATTGACTGATATCATTTCCGATTGATTCCCATCACAAAAACGGTTTGTAGTGCGGACTTCAGTCCGCTCTCCTGCAAAAACGGTTTGTAGTGCGGACTTCAGTCCGCTCTCCTGCAAAAAAACGGTTTGTAGTGCGGACTTCAGCCCGCTCTCCTGCAAAAAAACGGTTGGTAGTGCGGACTTCAGTCCGCTCTTCTGCTGCGGACTGAAGTCCGCACTACCAACGAAGATAATTGCGATTAATCGCTCGGAAACGATATGACACATAAGCAAGTAGCCGATCGCAAATAAACTGCGGCTGATGCTCTTATCCTCTTAGAAACCGGGTTTTTTACCGTTTTTCAGGGTGCTAACCAAGATTTTGATTAAAAACCCGGTTTCTGACTACCTGTGGCTCTAAGACTAAATAAACTAAGGCTGACGCTCAAAAACCCAGTTTCTCATCAGAAACTGGGTTTTTGAGTTGGCTGCATTTTATGTTAAATTATATCGCGAACGGTAGCATCGGTATTGTGCGATCGTTAGAACGGTGCTCGATCTCCTGCCCGGTAGATTGAGCACAATAAAATTGGTTAGTAGTGCGGACTTCAGTCCGCATAATGCTGCGGACTGAAGTCCGCACTACCAACCTGTCAATATTGTCCTGGGTTTGGATTTAAAGATTTATTGTTACCGCCCACTCGAAAGATACTCATCAACTAAAATTAGTTCTAGCGTGAAGAATGCAAGTCCTTCTCATAAAAAATTGAGGACTTGCATTCCGAACGATCGCACCTCTTGATTCAGATATGAACAAACATCTTAACAGTCTTTGCTTGGCCGGCCTGCTGTGGATCGTGCCTGTTTGTCCGGGGACAATTGCCCGCGCTCAAATTCCCGAAACTTCCGATACTAATGCCAGTCCAAAAACCTTCCTCAAAGATGAACTGTATTTTGGCTTGACTAAACCAGGAGGTGAGACAATTTCTGATTCAGAATGGCAGGAGTTTGTCAAGGAAGTTATTACCCCTCGTTTTCGGGAAGGGCTAACTGTATTAGACGGTTCCGGGCAGTTTCTCAACCGGGACGGCATTCTGATTCGAGAAAACTCTAAAATAGTTATTTTGATTTATGAAAATACCCCGGAAAAAAATCGAGCTATTACGGAAATCATCGAAAATTATAAGCGCAGGTTTCAGCAGGAGTCAGTGCTGCGGACGACCAGCGAAGTTAAGGTTTCTTTCTGATTCGCTCATCCAATCAGCGTATTTATGATATTATTCGTAGTAATCAAGGTCATACCCTCAGAGATAAGTAGGGTGCGGGTCTAGTAAAAATTAGAATTTGTGGGTATCGATCGCGCACTGCAAAAAGTCCCTAGAAAAACCAGCCCCGGAGAAAACAAAAATATGACGAACGATGGCAACCCAAAAGCCCAAGCGCCGGATAACGAGGATTTCCAAAAAAATTTGGACGGTATGGCAAAAGCTTTGATTGTGAGCGTGGCTTGGTCTTACGCAGAGGCATTGGAGCGAACGAAACGCGCTGAAAAAGAACAGAAAGCTACGCCAGAATCTCAACCAGAATCTCAACCAGAATCTTAGACATCCGCCGCTGCGAAAACAGCGCGATTGTTTTCATCTAAAGACAAGTGATTGCTCGCGCATCGGCGAACCATCACAATCATCGCGAGCGATCGCATTGGAATCGACTTTTTCGGCAGATTCCCGAAATTGTAGCGGTTTGTATGCCATTTTACCTAAATCTATTTATTTTCCCAAAAGGGATTTACATTAAACAAAGTACGGTTTTATAGCTACAGTGTACAGAACAAACAACCAATTTTGAGATCGGTCTCATGTCTAATTCAAAAATGATTGGCAAAGCGATCGCAGGTGGCATTTGCTTCGGCATCCTCGCCAGCAGCTTCAACAACGCGCCAGGCCCAGCATCCGCAGCAGCACCAACAATTGCCGAACCAGCAGAAAAGGCCGCTAGCAATATCGACAAGCAACTTCTAGGTCAATGGCAAGGTACAATCCCCTCCGGTCAGTCTTTCACCTTCGTCTTTGCCCCAGAAGGCAAATTGTTCATGATGGGTAAATGCCCCGACGGAGCCGCCTGCGCCAAAGAAACGAGGTATAAAGTTAATCTCGCTGCAAAACCGATGCACCTGGATGTCAGCCTCAACAAGACCGAAACCGTTGAGACTGTTTTTGAGTTGACTCCCGAAGGTCAAATGCGCCTTCAGGTGGAAGGCACCAATCCCGGACTGCCAAGACCGAATTCCTTAAACGACCAGGCAACCGTGTTTAAAAAGGTCTCCGAGACCACTGCACTGCCTGCTGGCACTCAAGTCATCGGTTATTGAGGAAAATTCTTCCCCCGCAGAAGGCAGTTAAGTAGTTCTGGGTTTTGAGTTTTGGGTGTTGTTATAGGCAGTTTTCAATTCAATGAAATATAGTAGGGACACCGCGCCGTGCACATTGGTGTCAACAACCAGCTCAAACCCATTCACAGATGGCTGTTTGACCATTAAACTTAGATCCCCCCTTAGCTTGCCCCCTACTCCCCCTTAGGTCGGGGGGGACAAGAAGTTACTCAAAGTCCCCCTTCTTAAGGGGGATTTAGGGGGATCTAGACTTGGCATAAAACCCATATTTCTCAAGGGTTTCAGCCTTAAGTTGACACGCCTTGGGCGAAGCGTAGCGGAGGGAGTGCAGTGTCCCTACCGTAGCATCTGTATTTTTTTTACTAAGCGTGAAAATCACCATCAGTTAAAGAATTTAAAATTTAAAACTGAAAATTTAAGAGTTTCCCGCTGCCTTCTGTCTTTAACAGGCCCTGCTACAATCCACTTAATCTCCTTTTAACTTTTGCCATAGACTTCCATGAGTGAAACCGTCCTAGAAGTTCGCAACCTGCGGGTTGAATTTCAATCTGCGGACGCAGACAATGCGTCCGCAACAGTCAAAGCTGTTGACGGCATTTCCTTTGAGGTGAAGCGAGGGCAAACTCTGGGAATTGTCGGAGAGTCGGGTTCGGGAAAATCGGTAACATCCCTCGCTGTTATGGGTTTGCTGTCAAGTTCGTTAACGAAAATCCAGGGCGAAATATGGTTTTCTCCGACAGCAGATGGCGCTACCAAGCAGCCTGTGAATCTGCTGGAAATGCCGGATAGGGAAAAACAAACCTACCGGGGCAGCCAGATTGCGACGATTTTTCAAGAGCCGATGAGTTCGCTAAATCCCGTTTTTACGATCGGATTTCAACTCACAGAAGCCATTTGTCTCCACCAAAAGATATCCCAGACAGCAGCGCGGCGCAAAGCTGCTTCGCTATTGCAAGAGGTGAAGCTGCTACCGGGGGACGAGGAACTGCGGCAGCGCTGTTTGGCTTTGCGGCAAGAAGCAGGTGCCCAGGACGATCGCGATTTCATGCAGCTCGTCAACGGCCAAAAACAAGCTATGCTCGATCGCTATCCCCACGAACTCTCCGGCGGTCAAATCCAGCGCGTGATGATTGCGATGGCCATTTCTTGCAATCCCACTTTATTAATTGCTGACGAACCGACAACGGCCTTAGACGTAACCGTGCAAGCAACAATCTTAGCTTTGCTGCGCGAGTTGCGGGACTCTAGAGGCATGGCAATGATTTTTATTACCCACGATTTAGGCGTCATTGCTGAAATTGCCGATACGGTGGCGGTGATGTACCGAGGTAAAATTGTTGAATGCGGTGCGATCGAGCAAATTTTCAGCAATCCCCAACATCCTTACACAAAAGGTCTGCTAGCTTGCCGCCCAACTCTCGAACGCCAACTGCGCCGCTTACCGACAGTTGCCGATTTTATGGAAGTCACCACAAATGCTAGCGGCGAATTGGTAATTGTCGAGAAAAATGTCGATTTAGACGGCGACAGCAGCGGCGGACTTTCCACTTTTCCCACCGGAAAACCCCCTCGGCTGCCGAATATTTCCGAGCCTTTGCTAGCTGTTAATAACTTGCGAGTCGGTTTTCCGGTGCAAGGAATGTTTGGCGAAACTAAACGCTTGTTTATGGCGGTAAACGATATTTCTTTTGAGGTTTACCCGGGCGAAACTTTGGGTTTAGTCGGCGAATCTGGCTGCGGTAAATCAACTTTAGCGAGAGCATTGCTGCAATTAATTCCGATATCCAGCGGCAAAGTGTTTTTTGAAGGTCAAGAAATTACCCCTCCTACCAAAAGTAGTTCCCGAGGGCAGTGGATGGCTAATTATCGGCTCAAAAAAGAGTACGATCGCCAATTGCGCTGGCTGCGGCGCGATTTGCAAATTATCTTTCAAGACCCTTTTAGTTCCCTCGATCCGCGCCTGAGTGTTGGGGAAGCGGTGATGGAACCGATGGTGATTCACCGCTTTGGCAAAAACCCGAAAGAAAAGCGCGATCGCGCCGCTTATTTGTTGGATAGAGTGGGTTTAAATCCCGATTTTATGCGGCGCTACCCCCACGAATTTTCCGGGGGACAGCGGCAGCGAATTTGTATTGCTAGAGCTTTGGCTTTGAATCCTAAGTTTATTATTTGCGATGAATCGGTTTCTGCATTGGATGTATCGGTGCAGGCGCAAGTTTTAAATTTGCTCAAGGAGTTGCAAACAGAGTTTGGACTGACTTATATTTTTATTTCTCACGATTTGAGCGTGGTCAAGTTTATGAGCGATCGCGCGATCGTCATGAACAAAGGTAAAATCGAGGAAATTGGCACAGCCGAGCGCATTTACCGCCAACCGCAGCAAGCTTACACGCGGCAACTTATCGCCTCTATACCTGCTGGGAATTTGGAGCGAATTCGGCAACAGCAATCAGGTCGCGAATCTGCTTTGTCTGCTGCAAAGGCGCCCCTCTCACCTGGGGATGAATCGCCACAAATTTGAGATTATCTAGTCCCTCAAATTAACCCCGGGCCTTTGGCAGCATCGGACTAAATTCCTCATCAAACCAATTTGATTGTGGTGGTTTGATGGGATACAATTCTAACCAAATCCCAGAACTAAGGCTACACATGGATTGTACCAAGGTTTGTAGTGCGGACTTCAGTCCGCAGTATAAAGCGGACTGAAGTCCGCACTACAAACCGTTTTTGTGATGGTAATCAACCGGACACGATATTAATACCAGATTGATAATTGTAGCAATAGTTTTGTGAACTTGTATTAATACAGTTAAAAAAATCAAAATCCAAATTAAACACTTAACACTGGATTCTGCCTTCGGTATGGAGAATGTCCGGTTATAGCAATTTGCAACACTCGCGAAGTACAACGGATCCATTCCCAATTCCCAATTACCCGGGAACATAGGAGTTTAACTAACAACTGCTACCAACATCTTTTTATTTTTTTTTCATAAATCAACAGTCGATCTTCATTTTAACTTCACAATTAATAGGTAGTATGAAATTTGGTTGAATTTGACGGAGAGTGCGGGTTTTTCAACCAGCAGTCAGGGGGTTCCATGCAGTATGTTAGTACATCAAACCCGGTCATAACTTACGTAAAAAGTGGTTTGACACGATACTCTCACGCGATAATGCGCTTCAGGCGCACTCTAGATAATTAATTTTTGCGTCCTAAACTAGCTAGATTAGGCCAAATGTCCAATGACTAACAGCAATATCTAGTCCAGTATTAGAGATAAACCCTTGATGCCCTTCCGAAAAATGATAAAAAGCGCACCGCAGCTAAAAAAACAATTACTCGCTAATTACGTAAATACACTTAATTATAGGGTTGTGTTGCAGGAAGTCAGGAAAAATTTCAAATGCTTGATTTCGCAATCTAGAAAAAATTTACAGTATTTAAACATTTTTAGAGTTGTTTTTAAGTTTTAAGTAATCAAGAATTAAACAAGATTCAAAAAAAATGAAAGATTTAGTTCATATAGAAGAATCACAAAACACTAAATTATTTAACTTCCTGCAACTATTATTGATAAAATTAACGGCAGCAGTCACCAGCAGACAGAAGGCAGAATGTACTATGCAGTATGAAAAAACAATCAGCCTCGCGACGATCGCCCCTAGCAGCATATTCTCAGTTGCGATCGCAATACTGCTGGTATTAAACGGGTTGCTGGTAACAGGCGGAGGCGATGGTTTGTACAATAGCCAACTCGCCCTGGGATGTTTGGGAATAGCCAATATTGTCATGCTGGCGGTGTCCGCGCGATCGCGCGCCTCTGCTGTCTGGGACCACAACGAGATCCAAGAGAGCAAGATCGACGAGGGCGATCGCTTTTTCAGCCTGTCCCCAGATATGCTGTGCGTCGTTGGTTTTGACGGTTATATCAAGCATATCAACCCAGCAGCCGAAAAAATCCTCGGCTATTCTCCAGCCGAAATGGTGGGCAAACTCTTCATTGAATTCGTGCATCCAGACGATCGCGAAACTACTCTCAAAGAAGCTGAAAGGATTGCTGCGGGCAATAATACGGTTGGCTTTGAAAATCGCTGGCGGTGTCGCGATGGGTCTTACAAGTGGATAGCCTGGACTGCTAGCCCTTGGGGCGAGGAAGAATTGATCTATGCGATCGGCCGCGACATTACCGATCGCAAACTCGCCCAAGAGTCACTATTGCACAGCAATTCTATCTTGCGTTCCGTGATTGAAAGCACGCCGGATGTCATTTTTGTCAAGGATATTCAAGGCCGCTACGCGATCGGAAATTCTGCCCTAGCTAATTTTTTTGAAAAACCTATTGAGGCAATTATAGGCAAAGACGATACAGAATTATTTCCCGCTGAAATAGCCAAAAGAATGATAGAGTCAGACAGCGAAATTCTAGCATCAAGAATACATTTCAATCAGGAAGAAAATCTCCATATAAATGGAGAAATGCAAACATTTCTGACAGCAAAATGCCCTTGGTACGACTCGGAAGGAAATGCGATCGGCATCATTGGTATATCACGCGACATCAGCGATCGGAAAGCAATAGAAGCAGCACTACAAGAAAGTAACATCCTCTTTGAAAACGTCATCGAAAGTACAGGCGACAGCATTTTTGTCAAAGATATTCAGGGCCGCTACCTATTGGTCAATTCTACGGTTGCGGGCATGATTGGCAAGCCAAAATCAGAAATTTTTGGCAAAAATGATGCCGAATTATTTCCACTGGAGATTGCCAATATGCTGGCGGAAAATGACCGCCGGATCTGGCAATCTGGGATTGAAGAAACCATCGAAGAATTAGTAAAAGATAGTGAGGGCAACATCCTGACATTTCTTTCTACCAAAAGCCCTTTGCGCGATCGCTCTGGAAACATCACGGGCGTGGTGGGAGTTGCTCGCGATATTAGCGATCGCAAACAGGCAGAAGCCACCCTGCGGCGCAGCGAAGAGCGGTTGCAGCTAGCTCTTTGGGGTTCCGACAGCGGAATGTGGGATTGGAATATAGTTACTGATGAAATGTATTGCAACCACGAGTACAGTGCTTTGTTGGGCTACGAACCAGACGAACTACAAGCAAATGCGATCGGTTTGTCACAGCTAGTTTATCCCGACGATTTACTGGTATTGAACCAGAAATTAAATGCCTATTTGGAAAATTCAGAAAATGGCTATGCTGTTGAGCATAGAATGTTAGCTAAATCCGGCGAATTTAAATGGATTTTGGCGCGGGGGAAAGTCGTAGAAAGAGATGAAAATAATGCTCCGGTGAGAATGATTGGCACTATTTCTGATATTGGCGATCGCAAACAAGCCGAAAAAGCCCTCCAAGAAAGCGAGCAAAAATATCGGTGTTTAACTGAAGCCACCTCCCAAATTATTTGGGATACTACAGCCTCCGGCGAAGTTGTCGCCGAACAAACAGGATGGAGTGCATTTACGGGAGCGACTTACGACGAAATTAAAGGATGGGGGTGGCTCAATAACATCCATCCCGACGACAGAGAATATACTGCCAGGATGTGGTCGGATGCAGTAGCCAACCGCACTTTATACGCAATAGAACACCGCTTGCTGCGGCACGACGGCGAGTACAGGTACATGAGCGTGCGGGGCGTACCCGTATTGAACGCAGACGGCAGCGTTCGCCTGTGGGTTGGCATCCACTCCGACATTACACAGAGCAAAATCACAGAACAACAAATGCAAGAGCAAAAAGAATTTTTGCGGAGCATTTACGACGGCGTAGACTACAGCATCTTCGTAATAGATGCCTGCCCCGACGGAGAATTTCGCTACGTTGGCTGGAACCCAGCAGCAGATTTAGTCGGCGGCATCAGCAGCGAATTCGGGCGCGGCAAAACCCCCGAAGAACTTTTCGATCCAATTACCGCAACAATATTCCGGCAGAATTTGAGCGACTGTGTAGAAAAAGGCAGCACGATTTACCAAGAATCTCCCGCTACTTTTGACGGTACAGAAGTCTGGTTTATGACAACTCTGACTCCGCTGCGAGACACATCCGGCAACATTTATCGCGTTGTCGGCAGTTGCACCGACATTACAGAACGCAAAAAAGCCGAAGCACAATTGCGCGAACAAGAAGAATTTTTAAACAGCATCTATAACGGATCGAATCAAGTTATTTTCGTGGTAGATGTCGCCGCCGGAGAGTTCCGCTATGCAGGCTGGAATGCAGCCACAGAAGCATCTACAGGCATTTTGAGTGCTGATGTCAAAGGCAAAACTCCCGAAGAAGTGTTTCCCCCAGCAGTAGCAGCAAATTTTCGGCAAAGATACGTCGATTGTTTGGCCGCAGACAGCTCGATTTCTTACGAAAATAGCGCCGAATTGGCAGGTGTAGAAAATTGGTTTATCGTAACTATGACGCCCCTGCACGATGCCTCTGGCAGCATCTACCGAATTATTGGTAATTCCACCGACATTACGGATCGAAAACTTGCAGAAGCAGCGCTGCAAGCTAGTCAGCATTTTGTTGAGCGCATTGCCGATACCAGTCCGAATATTCTCTATGTTTACGACGAAATAGAGCAGCGAAATGTGTACGCCAACCGCGAAATCACCGACCTCCTCGGCTATACAGTTGCAGAAGTTCAAGAAATGGGCAGCAATCTGTTGCCGACAATTATCCACCCTGAAGATTTAGCTAAATTTCCCAGATATATCCAGCAAATAGAAAATGCTCCCGACGGCGAGGTGGTTGAGTACGAATATCGGGTACTCGACAGACAAAATAGTTGGCGCTGGTTAGTCAGTCGCGATATTGTATTTAGCAGAACAGAGTCGGGCAAAATCCAGCAGCGTCTCGGTGTTGCTGCCGACGTTACAGATCGCAAATTCGCAGAACAAGCTTTAGCAGAACAATTGAAACTTTCTTCATTCACAGCAGATGTGGGAATTGCTCTGACTGAAAACCGCACTTTAGCTGCAACTTTGCAAAACTGCACCGATGCAGTTGTGCGCCATTTGGACGCTGCGTTTGCTCGGATTTGGACGCTGAATGAAGAGGGAAATGTCTTGGATCTGCAAGCAAGCGCGGGCCTCTATACTCACATTGACGGCGCTCACAGCCGCATTGCTGTCGGTGAATTCAAGATTGGTTTAATCGCCCGGGATCGACAACCTCACCTCACTAATTCTGTGCAAGAAGATGCCCGAATCAGCGACAAAGAATGGGCGAAACGAGAAGGAATGGTGGCTTTTGCTGGATATCCGTTGATTGTTGACAATCAGTTGGTGGGAGTAATCGCCATGTTTGCTCGCCAGGAGTTGACGGAATCTACGCTGATTGGTTTCGCATCAATTGCCGATTCGATCGCCCTGGGAATCAAGCGCAAACAAACAGAACTTGCTCTCGCCGCCCAAAAGCAAACTTTGAGGGGAATTATTGACAATGCTCCCATCTGGGTGTGGATGGCAAATGCTAGCGGGCGGATGTTATTAGCCAACAAAACTTTCTGCGAAGATGTAGCTATTCCCGAAGAGAAGTTCTTAGCAGCCTCTCACTATTCCGAAGTTTTTGGATTAGAAGCATCTGCTAACTGCATGGTATCAGATGCACAAGCCTGGAGCCAAGATCCTCCCTGTTATTCTGAAGAATTGCTCCAGTTGGTTGACGGTGAATACCACCAGTTGGAGATAATTAAAACTCAGGTCAAAGATGATTGCGGTAATGCGATCGGCTTGATCGGTTTGGGTTTGGACGTAACGAAACAAAAAGAAGCTCAAAGACAGTTGCAAGAGTCGGAAGCGAGATTCCGCAAATTAGCTGAGCAGGAAGCGCTGCTTAACCAACTAGCTAGCAATATCCGCGAATCTCTGGATTTAGACACTATTTTGGCCACCACTGTGCAGCAAATACGTGAATTGCTGCTGCTCGAACGGTGCCTATTTATCTGGTATATAACCAACGAGAAATCAGCATTTTGGAATGTAGAATACGAGGCAAAAAATGATGAACTACCTTCCTTGCTGGGTGTATTTCCGGCTAACTTGACTGGTTCTAAAGCCGAGCGAATTGCCAATATTGAAATAATTCGGGTGGATGATTTTAAAAATGTTACCGATCCAGTAGAGCGGAATTTTTTCATGTGTATAGGATTACAGTCTATGCTGGACATTCCCATTCAGACATCTTCAGGTAAAATAGGGGTAATTTGCTGTAGCGCTTCTAGCAGCATCCGGTGTTGGAGCGATGAGGAAGTGGAACTGTTAGTGGCTGTGGGCAATCAATTGGCGATCGCCATTAATCAAGCCGAACTTTACGAAACATCTCGCCTCGTCGCCGCCGAAGCTTCATCAGCAGCCATGAAGCAAAAATTGCTCAACCAGTTAGGCAGTCAAATCCGCGCTTCTCTCGATTTAGATACTATATTGGCAACAACTGTACACCAAATTCGCGACTTGCTACAACTCGATCGCTGCTTGTTTATTTGGTATGTATCCGATGTCGAGATACCCGCTTGGGATGTCGTCCACGAAGCTAAAAATGATGACTTAATCTCGCTTTTGGGTTATTATCCTGCTGACGTAACGGGGACGTTGGCGCAAAAAATAGCCCAATCGGAAATCTACCAAATAGATGATGTTGCAGCTTGGAGCGATCCAGTAGAAAGAGAGTTCTTTTTGCAGGTGGGTTACAAGTCTGTCTTGGATTTGCCGGTGAAGAGTGCAGGGGGTTTAATTGGTGTTGTGGGCTGCGTGGCTTGTCGCGAGATGCGGAGGTGGACACAAGACGAAGTGGATTTGCTATCGGCAATTTGCGATCAATTGTCGATCGCCATCAGCCAATCCGAACTCTACACCCAAAGCGTCGATTCAGCCCGAATGGCGCGAGAACAAACTGCCCAACTAGAAGCAACTCTGTGCGAACTTAAGCTTGCTCAAACCCAGCTCGTGCAAGCCGAAAAAATGTCGAGTCTCGGTCAGATGGTAGCAGGAATTGCCCACGAAATCAATAACCCAGTCAGCTTTATTTTCGGCAATCTTACCTACACAGAAGAATACACCACAAACCTGATGAAACTGCTGCAAATGTATCGAGATGAATACCCGGAACCGACCGCAGCTATTCAGGAGGAAGTAGAGGCATTAGAGCTAGATTTCTTGTTAGACGACTTGCCAAAAATGCTGTCTTCGATGCAGGTGGGAGCAACTCGCATCCGAGATATCGTGCGGAGTTTGCGAAATTTCTCTCGCCTTGATGAATCTGAAATGAAAAAAGTTAACATTCACGAAGGCATCGACAGCACGTTGATGATTTTAGAACACCGTCTGAAAGTTCAGAGCGATCGCCCAGCAATTCAAGTCGTCAAAGAATACGGACAATTGCCGCTGGTGGAGTGTTACGCCGGACAGTTAAATCAGGTGTTTATGAATATTATCGCCAACGCGATCGACGCTTTACAAGAACCGCTCCAAAATCCGGCAATTATCCGCATTCGTACAGAGGTAGAAGGTAATTTCGCTGCGATTATAATTGCTGATAACGGTGCAGGTATCACGGATAAAGTCAAGCAGCGGATATTCGACCCGTTCTATACTACAAAACCGATCGGTTCCGGGACGGGGATGGGTTTAGCAATTTCCCATTCAATTATTGTCGAAAAACATAAAGGTAAAATCAAGTGTTTCTCCGTGGTGGGTAAAGGCACTGAATTTGCGATCGAGATTCCGATTCAAAGAACAGAAAATTAAATAGGTTCCCGGCAAAATTAGTAGGTGCGTCAGTTGTAAAACCACTATTTTTTATCCTAACCTTAAGACTGACGCACCCTACAGCTACTTATTTTCGCGGACTGAAGTCCGAACGCTCAAACCAATCAGGGTTTTTTCCCAATTTTGTCTGAATTTGATATGATATCTAAAATCTAAAATCTAAAATCTAAAATGGCATTACCTCCAGGCACTTTCAGTTTACCGCTAATTGGTGATACCCTCAACTTTTTGCAAGATTCCCAATTCGCCAAAAAACGACACCAGCAGTACGGGCCAATTTTCAAAACCAGCATCTTCGGACAGCCTACCGTGTTTGTGTCCGGCTCAGAGGCGAATTTGTTTGTTTTAAGCCATGAAAATCAATATTTTGTTATGAGTTGGCCTCCGAGCATGAAAGCGCTTTTAGGGCCGCTTTCCTTGGCGCTGCAAACGGGTTCGGAACATCAAAATCGGCGCAAGCTGCTGTACCAAGCGTTTCAACCGCGAGCTCTGGCGGGCTACATCGGCGGGATGGAAGATATCACTGGGCGCTACTTGGAAAGATGGACGCAGATGAGCGAGTTTGCGTGGTATCCCGAACTGAGAAATTATACTTTTGATGTTGCTAGTAAGTTGTTAGTTGGGATTGATGCTGGTTCGGAGACGGCGCTGGGACATTATTTTGAAACTTGGTGCGAGGGTTTATTTTCGATTGCTTTAGATGTGCCGTGGACTAAGTTTGGAAAGGCGAAAAAGTGCCGAAATTTACTGTTATTAGAACTTGAAAAGATTATTCGCGATCGCCAACAAGATATGGGAGAAGGGAATGATGCTTTGAGTTTGCTGATTTCGGCTCGCGACGATGACGGAAACAATTTGAGTTTGGAGGAGTTGAAAGATCAAGTGCTGCTGCTGTTGTTTGCGGGACACGAGACTTTGACTTCGGCGATCGCCTCTTTTTGCCTTCTCCTAGCTCAAAACCCCGATGTGATGGCAAAAGTTCGCGCGGAACAACAGCAGTTTTCGGCAACTGAACCGCTAGACTTGGAACAGCTCAAACAAATGACTTATTTGGAGCAGGTGATGCGAGAAGTGCTGCGGTTGGTTCCGCCGGTGGGAGGCGGTTTTCGGCGGGTAATTCAGGCTTGCGAGTTCGGCGGCTACGAAATTCCCCAGGGTTGGAGCGTGCTTTACGAAATCAATCAGACCCATCAGGATAGCTCAGTTTATCCCGAACCCGATCGCTTTGACCCCGATCGATTTAGTTTAGAGCGATCGACAAATGCTAAACCTTTCAGTTACGTGCCCTTCGGCGGCGGTTTGCGGGAATGTTTGGGGAAAGAATTCGCGCGGTTAGAGATGAAACTGTTTGTGGCGAGGATGGTTCGGGAGTGCGAATGGGATTTGTTACCGGATCAAGATTTGAATTTAATCCGAGTACCGACTCCACACCCGCGTGACGGTTTGCGAGTGAAGTTCCGGCAAAAAATTGCAGGTTCGTAATATTCGTAGGGTGCGTCAGTGTGGGATGTTTCAATCATCACTAAAAATCTGATAAGTGACGCACAGGTTCGTAGTGAGGACTTTAGTCCGCAACCAGAAGGACTAAAGTCCTCACTACAAACAGGTTCGTAGTGAGGACTTTAGTCCGCAACCAGAAGGACTAAAGTCCTCACTACAAACTTTATGATGGTTGTGCGATCGCCTACAATATTACAACTCCATCGGCCCCAAATACTTAGTTAAATAAGGCGAAAACACCTCATAAATCAGCGTCAGCGGCTTACCGTGATGCCAAAACAAATAGTGTCGCCCCCAAAAAGGCCCCGACTCTTGAAAAGCAGCCTCCAAAGCCACCGACTCACCGCAATAAATACCTTGCACATCGCGATACAATTCTGTCCGCAGCCGCGCTAAACTCGCCCAAATTGGCAAAGATTTATTTTCCAAATATTCATCTACGTGACTCGCTTCCCACCAAGAAGTCGCGTAGGCGAGGCGCTGTCCCGAAGCAGTCCGCAGCCACACTTGGCGGCGCAGGCGCGGCCCGGGAACCGCGACAATTTGTGGCGGCGCGCCGTCTGCATCCTCACCCACTAAGGACATATCGATCACATCTACTTCTGTGGGTTCCCCTGTCAGCAGTTGCAGGTGACGGGTGGGGGAACCGTCGCCGAGGAGCAGTATTTGCCATGCCGGTGCTAGCTTGGTGTGGGGTAAACCCTTCTGTACTGCGTCTTCTGCTCCTTCCCACAGGGGGTTGAGAGCGTGCCAGGTTTGGCTGTTTTTTGGTGTAAATGTTGCAGTCAAGGGTCTTTACAAAACTTAATTTTTTGTTTATTATAACGCTTCTGCAATCTACAGTTTAAATCTGTTTAGAAACGGGTTCTCCGGCCCGTTCCACAATAAAATTGAGTTTTTGTGGAACAGGCATCTTGCCTGTTTTGAGAATGTTACGGGCTCTCCGGTCCGTTCCACAATAAAATTGAGTTTTTGTGGAACAGGCATCTTGCCTGTTTTTGAGAATGTTACAACATCTCAGTTAAATCCATTACCCAATCCGTTGCCGAACTTCTTTGCCCTATATGTTACGAATAACCGAAATAAAACTTCCCCTCGATCATCCTGAAGATGCGATCGCCAGCGCCCTTCTCAAAAAGCTGCAAATTCCCCCCGCAGAATTGCTCAGCTATACCATCTTCAAACGCAGCTACGACGCTCGCAAAAAAGCCGAAATTGTTCTTGTGTATATTGTGGATGTGGAGACAACACAGGAAAAGCAACTTCTCCAACGCTTCAAAAAAGACCCTCATGTCATGGTAACGCCAGACACGAGTTATCGCAACGTAGCGCAAGCCTCCAGCAATTTGACGGTTCGCCCCATCGTGATCGGTACGGGGCCTTGCGGTATGTTTGCAGGGCTGATGCTGGCACAAATGGGGTTTCGCCCCATCCTTTTGGAACGCGGCAAAGCTGTGCGCGATCGCACCGCTGACACCTTTGGATTTTGGAAGAAAAAAGCAGAATTCAACCCAGAATCTAACGCCCAGTTTGGCGAAGGTGGTGCGGGAACTTTTTCCGATGGCAAACTCTACAGTCAAGTAAAAGATCCTCAGCATTACGGGCGCAAGGTGCTGACAGAACTTGTGAAGGCGGGTGCTTCACCGGAAATTTTATATATTAATAAGCCGCATATTGGGACATTAAAATTAGTAGGAATTGTCCAAAATATGCGGGCAAGAATTGAATCATTAGGCGGCGAGATTCGGTTTCAAACTCGCGTGGAAGATATTCACATCGAAAATGGCAAAGTGCAGGGAATTACCACCGCCAGCGGAGAATATATTGCTAGTAATTATATAGTTTTGGCGGTGGGACACAGCGCCCGCGATACTTTTGAAATGTTATTTTCGCGCGGCGTTTACATCGAGGCTAAACCTTTTTCGATTGGTTTTCGGGTGGAACATCCGCAGAAGCTAATCGATCGCTGTCGTTTTGGCGATCGGGCGGGCCACAAACTTTTGGGTGCCGCCGATTACAAACTGGTGCACCATTGCCAAAACAATCGTTCTGTGTACAGTTTCTGTATGTGTCCCGGCGGTTTGGTAGTGGCGGCGGCGTCAGAACCGGGGCGAGTTGTCACTAATGGGATGAGTCAATATTCTCGCAACGAACGCAATGCTAACAGCGGCATTGTCGTGGGTATCACGCCGGAGGATTATCCCGGTCATCCCTTGGCGGGAATTGAGTTTCAGCGCCGCTTAGAAGAACGCGCATTTGAGTTAGGAGGAAGCACTTACAACGCGCCTGGGCAGCTTGTGGGTGATTTTTTGGCGAATCGCCCTTCGACGGCCCTAGGCGCTGTGCAGCCGTCTTATACGCCGGGTGTTGTGATGACTGATTTGAGCGAAAGTTTGCCGGATTTTGCGATCGCAGCCATCCGCGAAGCACTGCCGGCCTTTGACAAACAAATTAAAGGATTTGCGATGGATGATGCGGTTTTGACAGGGGTGGAAACGCGCACTTCTTCACCAATTCGGATCGAGCGCAAGGAGGATTATCAGAGTTTGAATACAGAAGGCCTTTATCCTGCTGGGGAAGGTGCGGGATATGCGGGTGGAATCCTGTCAGCGGGGATTGATGGGATTAAGGTGGCGGAGGCGGTTGCTTTGAGTATATTGCGATCTTCAAATCACAAAGTTTGAGGTAGGATTAACTAAGATTTTGCACAATGTCAATTAGCCTTTTATGAACGGGCAAGATGCCTGTTCCACAAAGATTAAATTTCTTGTGGAACAGGCATCTTGCCTGTTGCTGTTGATTTAACATCTCAGATCAACCTACTGCAAATTCGGTGTATTGTCGGACATGAGGTGCATGATAGGCTAGCACAATTTCCTGGGATGGGACGCCTCGTGCTATTAATTGATTGGCGATCGCCTCTTCAGTCCCGTCATGCTGCACCCAAATTTTCCCATCTTTAATATCCACATGGATTATGCAGCCATAAATGCGAGTGTTACTATCTTTCCAGCCCACATGAACAAGTTGATATCGATCGCTGATTAGATCGAAAATCGTCTCGCTGGCAACTGGATCGTGAGGCGATCGCCTTCCGGCCCGTTCAGTTAGCAACTCCTTAATATGTTGACGATACAAACTTACTTTATCCATTCAGAAATCTCCTGTTTTTCGGTGTCGTAAACTAAAAGTGGAATTTGATTGCGTTCAATTACCGTTTGAATAAATGAGTATTTGAAAAATTTTCTGTGAATACCTAATGGAATTGCCAAGTAAAGAATTCTCTCTGGATCGTCAAATTCTAATGCAATCCGATAGTTAATAAATTGTCCCACTGCGGTATGAAACTCTGAAATAGTCGATGGTGCCAAAAACGTTTTGATTTCAACAGCAATTTTTTCATGATCCTTTGTCGCTGCTAATAACTGTTCTGCACCCAGATCGATATAAAAATCAACAAATCCGAGATCGATATGATAAGGGTCATCGGTAATTGTCCAACCCTGATTTTCGAGGGCAGTTTTGACGAGTTCGTGAAACTTATCTTTAGCTGGCATATTTAAACAGTAGCTAATTGCGATCGAATTTGAGTATCCGTATATTCCGGTGTCCAACCGACCGTGGTGGTAAAATAGCGCACAGCTTTAACTTTCCGGGCTGCTGTCAAATAAAACCAGTGTTCCGTATTCGCTGGTACGTTGATAAATTCTTCGGGCTGTACAGTCACTTCTACTTGACTACCGTCGGGACGCACAAAACCGAAAATTCCTTCTCCTGCTACAATGTAGCGCACTTCATCGTCAGCGTGAATGTGACACTTATCAAATTTGGACAGCAGAACATCGAGATTAGGAACGTCTGGGTGGAGTACAATTAAGTCGCGTGACTGATAGCCTGCGCTTTCCTTGAGTTGTTGAAAGTAGCCGTCGAGGGCTTGTAGCACTTGCTCTTTTTGATTGTCGTCGATCGCATCGAGAGCCAGCAATTCCCGAATTTCTGGGTTGTCACCCACAGCCCAGCGCTTGAGTTGAATGTTTAAGGGAGCGAGTTCGCGGGTAATGTCGCTGTGTTGAGTGTAGGTTGTACCGTTTTCGAGTCGCAGGATAGCCATTTTTGCACGTTCCTATTTTTGATTAACAGACACAGCGAAAGACGCTTGTCGATCGCGCCTGTACAAGAATCACTATTTTAACTTAATTTGAATAGGCTCTCCGGCCTGTTCCACAAGAGTTCAATATTTGTCACAATAGGATGGATAAGTCAGCCGCCAGCTAGCAGTCGCAGCGATCGGCAATACTGATATATTTAATGTAACTTTTGCAACAACTATGCCTACTTATACTGGAATTTCTAGCGAAGCTTTTCAGCATCCCCTCGATCGCCAAGCCGAGGCCGCATTGCGGAGCGTACCTGGATTTGACTTAATTGCCAGCAAATTTGTAGAGTTTGTCTACGAACGACCGCAATTCGTTTACCTAATGGGAAATAGCATACAAGTCGGGCCGCGCCAATATGCCAGCATCTATCATATTTTTCGAGAGTGCGTGCAAGATTTAGATATTTTCCCCGAACCGGGTTTGTTTGTGTCTCAGAATCCCGCCGTTAACAGCTATGCTCTCGGAAAAAACCAGCCCTACATAGTTTTAAATACAGGTCTTTTAGATTTGTTGGATGAGGCAGAAATCAAGGTAGTGCTGGCTCACGAGTTGGGACACATCAAATGCGGCCATCCAACTTTAAATCAAATGGCGATGTGGGCGATGAGCATCGCCTCGACAATTGGCGAGATGACTTTTGGACTGGGAAATATTGTCGGCAGCGGTTTAATTTTTGCTTTTTACGAGTGGCGGCGCAAGGCTGAATTATCGGCTGACAGGGCGGCTTTGTTGGTGATGGATGACTTGAACACTGTGATGAAAACGATGATGAAACTTTCGGGAGTTAGCAGTAAATATGCTGACCAATGCAGTTTGCAAGAGTTTATCCGCCAGTCTGACAAGTATCAAGATCTCGATCGCGACAATCTCAACCAAGTGTATAAATTTTTACTTTACAACGGTGGCCAAGGGGTGATGCTGAGTCACCCTTTCCCGGTGGAAAGGCTGCGGTATTTGCGAGATTGGGCGACTTCCGAGGAATACCGGCAAATTAAGCTAGGGAATTACAAGCGGGCTGTGGCTGAGGGTGCGGTTGATGTGAAGTCTCAGACGCCTAACAGCGAGACGGAGGCTTTGCGCCGTCAGATTGAAGAATTGCAGCGGGAGATCGATCGGCAAAAATCAAAGCAAAAATAAGTTGAGGATGTGCCGCAAGCACCTTGCGGCTGTCATTAGCACCTTCAACCACTGTTTGAGTAAGTCTGGGAAAATTCACCGGATTTGGGGAAGGGAAGAAAGTAGAAGGAAGACAGGCTGCGGAGCTCCCATCTGGCTACATCCGAATTATATTTCAGTGCGAGCCTCCCGCTCGCGAGAGTTGGCAGACGAAACGGGCTTCCAATCTAAAAACTGTCCTCTGCTTTCTGAAATCTGTTTCTCAGAAGGTGTAGTTTAAATCAAGATAAGTTTATAACTCAACCGGGCTAGGAAAAAAATGATTATTGATAAACCAATGAATACTAACCAACCAACTTCTAATTTTTTCGGCAATGTGGGAAAAGTTGCGATCGCCCTAACTGTGCTCGCCGCCGGCATGGCATTTACAAATCCTCCGAGAGATAAATACCTAACTTATGCTTCCGGCGTGCTTCAAACCGAGTTGGAAAGCACTGTGTGCAAGGATTCTAGCGTTCCCAAAGCTTTGAGCGGCGTTGCACAGACTCTGATCGGGAGTTGCAAAAATTTGCTGACTTCGCAGCGCGGATCGATCGAACACTTGCTCGACAATACAACGGAACGCCAGAACTTAGGCATTGTCAGCATTTACACAACTCAACTAGGTAAAAAAAGCTATCAAACGGTTGGAGCTTTTGGCAATTTCGTTACCGTCCCACCTGGTTCGGCAAATGCTGAAAAGTAATGTCAAATTAAGTTAAATTATAGAAACCGGGCTTGCGATCGAACCCGGTTTTTACTTACTAGAAATAATTGGTTTAAGGCCGGAACCTTTGTAGGGATAAATTAAAATTAGACTATTAGACCTATTGCAAAAAACAATCTATTCTATAATTAATAGTTAGCATTTTATTATGCTAGTTTTAGCAGCAGGTACGTAGTTGCGCTTCAGCGCTCTTTCCGAGATCCAAAAAGAGCGCTTTCATCGCAACTACGTACCTAAATTTAATAGACATCTTGCCAAAAAGATATCTGCGATCATTAAAGATTTATAGCAATCCTAAATGATTGATGAAGATTGGTAGCGGTAGTGGATGGTGCGTGCCTACCACCTATCTATCGGGGCAACCTGGATCTTTAAGAGCAACTACAAAAATTATCCAAATGATGGGAAGACTACTATATTATAAAAATATTAAGTTTTATTAAACACGAAAAGTTATCGTCCCACTTACTATTAAAATAAATAAGATAAATTTTTATGTTTGACAAATAAGCAGATGGCTATGCAATTAAGTAAGGGTGAGAGATTTAATCTCTCTCAAGAAGCACCGGATTTAAAAAAAATGGCGATCGCCCTCGGTTGGCAGGTAACGGAGGCGGGACAAAGCTACGATATTGATGTTTCTGCATTTATGCTAGGTTCTGACGGCAAATTACCTAACGATCAATATTTTATCTTTTACAATAATCTGCAATCCTCTGATGGTTCCGTACTGCAATCGATTCCTGCAAACAGCCCAGGTAAAGAAAATAAGACTATTTACGGCGTTATCTTAGAAAAAGTTAATCCGGAAATTGTGGAAATAACTTTTGTTGTGACTATTCACGAAGCTGAGAAAATTAATGCAAATTTTAGCAATATCAGAAATAGTTTTATCAAAATTGTCAATTTGGATACGGGAGTCGAACTTGTTCGGTATGAATTAACAGAGAATTTTACGCAAGAAACGGCTCTAGAATTTGGTCGTTTGTATAGAAAGAATGGAGAGTGGAGATTTCAGGCGGTAGGAGCAGGATATCAAGCTGGATTAAAGAGTTTTGTTGACAAGTATTGTAGCTGAAATAGCAATAATTTAGAAACCGGGTTTTGTAGAAAGCCCGGTTTTTACTTACGTAATTATATCTACGTAATTAGAACTAAGTAAATCTCAATAAATCCAGATACAGGCAGCACCTATTGTTAATCAAGCCCGCTCTTAAAATCCTAACATTAAATTTTATTAAGCAAAAAACTTATTGTGTCATTTAATATTAACATGAACACTATAAAGTTTTATGTTTAACAAATAAGCAGATGGCAATGCAGTTAAGTAAGGGTCAGAGCTTTAATATCTCTCAAGAAGCGCCGGATTTAAAAAAAATGGCGATCGCCATCGGTTGGCAGGTGACAGAGGCAGGACAAAGCTACGAGATTGATGTCTCTGCTTTTATGCTAGGTGCTGACGGCAAAGTACCTAACGATCAATATTTTATCTTTTACAATAATCTGCAATCCTGTGACGGTTCGGTACTGCAATCGATTCCTGCAAACAACAACCCCGGTCACAAAAATAAGACTATTTACGGCGTTATCTTAGAAAAAGTTAATCCGGAAATTGTGGAAATAACTTTTGCTGTCACTATTCACGAAGCAGATAAAATTAATGCAAGTTTTAGCAATATCAGAAATAGTTTTATCAAAATTAGCAATTTGGATACGGGACTTGAACTGGTTCGGTATCAATTAAAAGAGAATTTTTCGCGAGAAAATGCTTTAGAATTAGGTCGTTTGTATAGAAAAAATGGAGAGTGGAAATTTCAGGCTGTAGGACAAGGATATCAAGCCGGATTGCAGAGTTTTGTTGACAAGTATTGTAGCGGAAATAGCAGTAATATTGCTCCAATTACTAACGAGTTGGCAGCGGGAACAGCAGGAGATGATTTGCAGTTGCCGGCTTGGGATTTGGAGGTGGAGTCAGAAGCGGAAACTTCCGGGGAGACGGGGAGTCGGCTGCGATCGCCAATTAACAATCAAGTTAATTCCCCAAGCCGCAAAATACCGCTAGCTTTAGCGGCAAGTTTAGGGGTTTTGGTTTTGGGGACAGGTGCAGGTGCGATCGCCTTTATGCGATCGGGAAATGAAACGCTCCAGCAAGCGAAAATACTGGCAGTTGAGGCGCAGAATGCAGCAAAAGCAACCGATGTCAATCTGCTCAGAAGTTTCGATAAACGACTTAAAGATACGATCGCAAATTTAGAGAAAATTCCTAACTTCCCCGGCTTTGGGTATCAACAGGCGAGAGTTGATTTGCTGACACTGCGATCGAGTTTGGTTCCTGTAGGGCGAAATTTACAGGCGGCAGAAAGTCTAGAAAAAGCTCAAAAAGTGGCGGTGGAAGCTGCTGTACTCGTGCAAAAACCGCCTCATCCTATGGAAGTTTGGCATCAGTCTCAAAATAAATGGCAACAGGCGATCGCACTTTTAGAAGCGATCGACTCACGTACACCTGTTTATAATCTAGCTCAAAATAAGTTATCTAGTTACCGCGCCAATCGCGCTATTATCGGTCAAAGAGTGGCGATCGCTCAAAAAGCCACGAACTTCAGCAACCAAGGTTCTTTGAAAATTCAAAAGGGAGATGTTCCCGGGGCGATCGCAAATTTCAATCAGGCTTTAGGGCTGAATCCCAACATACCTCAAGCTTATCTCGGATTGGGAATTGCGAGTTCAAAACAGGGAAACAAGCAGCAGGCAATTTACCATTACGATCGAGCGCTGCAATTTAATCCTAACTTGGCAGAAGCTTATTTCGGTCGCGGTCAAGCATACTATGAATTGGGAAATAAACAAAAGGCGATCGGCAGCTATGAACAAGCGATTCGCATTAATCCAGATTATGGTTTGGCTTATTTGGAACGAGGTGCTATTCGCTGTATGTTGGGAACTAAATCGCAAGCAGTAGCAGACTTTAACCAAGCTGGAGAACTTTTTTCAAAGCAGGGAGACGGCAATAATTACCAATTAGCAAAAAACTTTATTAATGAGTGTAAAGAACCAACTGCACAGGCTGTAATCTGCGATTATCGAAGGAATATCGACTCGTTGGGGCGACGCTGCGGTGGTTCTGTGAATGTGCCGATTATAGTTAGAAAGAAATCCGCCAGCAGTGCCTCAAACTCTGACTCTACTGAGATTAAAAGCAATAGCAGCGATGCCCGAGTATCCCCGGAAGATTCCGATAGCAGCAGCACAAAAACTCGCCGCCGGAGAAGAAGTAAAAGGTAAACTTCAGTCGCGTTAGTTAATAGATGCCAAAATGTGCTGGTAAGCATCGATGGTTTGTCGGGCGATCGCCTCCCAGTTATAATACTTTTTGGCATAAGCTTGCGCGTTAAAGCCCCTGCGCTGCCTTTCCGGTGGTGACAGGAGTGCTGATGCGATCGCGCGGGCGATCGCCCCTACCTCCAGAGGCGCAACCCAACCCGCTTCTGCTTGCTGGATGTCATCGGAAATATAAACGCGATCGGAAATAACAACAGGTACACCCGCAGCCATCGCTTCTGCAACAGCAATACCAAAGTTTTCGTAATAAGAAGGCAACACAAATAAGTCAGCTTTTCTCAACAGTGCAATTTTTGAATCACCGCTAACAAAACCCGTTATTGTCGTAAATTTTCCTAAGCTTGAATTTTGTATTTGTTCTTTAATCTTACTTTCATAATCGGCATCTTGTGGATTGGAACCTGCTAAAATAAACTGAAAGTTTATGCCATTCTTTAAAATAGTTTCTAGTGCCGAAATCAGCAATTCTAATCCTTTTTTAGGCTCAATTCGCGACAAAAATAATATGATTGGTATTTCCGAATCAGGCAATATTTTAGGGTACAAATCTGCCGTCACCCCCAATGGAATAACCAAATCTTGTGGCAAAAAATCCTGTGACACAGGCATCTTGCCTGTGCTATCTAATGGCAAAAAATCCTGTGAAACAGGCATCTTGCCTGTGCTATCCAAACCAAACCTTTCTGAAATTTTAGCTTCTTGTTTGCTAGTAAAATGAATTGCTGCCGCACCTGCTAAATTAGGGCGTTCTAAGATTGCCGCATAAATCTGTTTTAAGAACTTTTTTTTCTGCAAGTCTGCGGGGTCAAGCATACCGCAGGGACGCATAATATAGGGTAACTTGTGATACCTGGCAATTGTAGCAGCAAAAGTAGTTACTGGCGAGAACAAAGCGTGAATGTGAGCGAGGTCAAATTGCCGCGCATTTTGATTTAACCACTGCAATAACGAGAGTGAAAACTTATATCTGCGGAAGGGAGAACAGCGGAAGTAAATAATCTGATAGCCGTTTTGTTTTATGGGTTGATTTAAGGGTACATCTAAGGGATGTTGACCGATATCTCCGTTAGAATCTGTAGTGATAATTGTGACATCAATGCCTTGGGAAGCGAGGGCAGCAGAAAGTCCCAGTACCATTTGACTCGGGCCGCCGTAGACGAGCGAAATTGAGGGGATAATTTGAAGGATTCGCATGATTAGCCGTTGCCTTAGTTGCGGTAGCTGGTTATGTTATTATATAAAAAATTGCAAATTTTGCACCTTATACCAATTTAGGCGATCGGAGGCACGTTATGCTGATTGGATTCAGCGCCGGCAACTATAAATCTTTTAAAGAAACTGTCACCCTCAGCATGGTAGCTTCGTCAATCACGGAGGAAGACAAAGAGCTGGACGAAAATAATGTATTTGTAATTGACCGTAAATTAAAATTGCTTAAAAGTGCTGCTATTTATGGAGCCAATGCCAGCGGCAAAAGCAATCTTGTTGCTGCTATTAGCTTTATGAAATGGTTTGTCCTCAACTCATCCAAAGAAACGCAAGTTTCAGAGGCGATCGATATTGAGGCGTTCAGGCTAAGCACAGAGACAGAAAAAGAGCCATCCTTCTTTGAAATCGTTTTCCTGCTAGAAGGCAAAAATTTTAGGTATGGTTTTGAGGTGAACGCTGAGCAGGTTGTTTCTGAGTGGTTGTTTCAAACTGACGATCGTGCAGAAAAAATGCTTTTTGAACGGGATTTTGACAATTTTATATTAGATGATTTTCCGGAGGGGCAAGGTATTAGCGATAAAACCCGAAGCAATGCTTTATTTATTTCTGTTGTTGCACAATTTAATGGTAAACTTTCTGGCAAAATTCTGCTGTGGTTCAGTAAAACTTTGCAATTGATATCAGGCTTGCAAGATAGGCAATACCGCAAGGAAACTTTAGAGTCTTTTGAGAACGATCGCCACAGGCATGATATTATTGAATTCATCAAAAAATTAGACTTGGGTATTGCTGATATCGAAATCACAAATCAACCTGTATTTATTATTTCCAATAATACAGCATTATATGGTAATTCCTACGGTAGTTTATATCCTATTTCTGAAAGCAAACCAACCGTGAAAACAGTTCATCGGAAATATGATGCTGACGGTAAGCAGACTGCTATAGAAATATTCGATATTGAAAAGCATGAGTCTGAGGGAACAAACAAATTGTTTGCATTAGCAGGGCTGCTTCTCGATACTTTGAGGATAGGAAAGATTTTATTCATAGATGAACTTGATGCCCGACTACATCCGTTGATTACTCGCGAATTAATCTGCTTATTCAATTCTAACGAGACTAATCCGCACAACGCACAGCTTATATTTACGACACACGACACAAACTTGCTCAGTAGCAAGACTTTTCGCAAGGATCAAGTATGGTTTACTGAAAAGGATAACAAGGGCGCTACTGATTTGTATTCTTTGGTAGAGTATAAAGTAGGAAAAGATGCCTCATTTGAAGACGATTATATTATCGGTAAGTATGGCGCTATCCCTTTTATTGGTAATTTCAAAGAACTAATAGGTTAACTTGATGAGTAAAAAGAGTTCATCTCGAAGCAAGATTGATTACTACAATCGAAAAGATAAAAGTAGAAGATGGTTTTTAATAGTGTGTGAAGGTGAGAAAACAGAACCAAACTATTTTAAAAAATTTTCGGTAGATGCAAGGGTAATCAACCTTGATATCAAGGGAGAAGGGAAAAACACGAGGAGTTTAGTTGAAAAAGCTATTGAGTTAAAAAATAAGTCAGAATACGACGGAAGCGATCGATTTTGGTGTGTGTTAGATCGCGATATTAACGGTAAAAATTCTAACGACGCGCAAAATTTTAATGCAGCTATGACTCTTGCCAAAAATAACGAGATTAAAGTAGCATACTCCAATGATGCTTTTGAACTTTGGTATTTACTACATTTCCATTTTTATAATACTGGAATTTCTCGCAAGGATTATCAAAATATGTTGACAAAGTTGCTGGGACACGAGTATCAGAAAAACAGCGAGACGATTTACGAGGAACTGAAAAGCAAACAGCAGGATGCGATTAAACACGCAAAAAAGCTTTTATTGGAATACAATCGCCCTAATCCTGAAAGTGATAATCCTTCAACAACAGTGCATCTGCTAGTGGAAGAACTTAATAGTTTTATTCCTAAGAGTTGATGAATTTTGACACGATATACCTTAAATATACTTGGTATTAGCACAATTTGACTTCTTCTCATGAGTCTGTGTGTCCCATAGGCGAGATAAAATTTATCCGATCGGGCTAACCCAAGGGTGTTGTGATACGATCGAGCAAGATTAATCATGCAGAATACCAAAAATGACTGTTCATTTTTAAGTAACTTTAGGAGTTGAATCAAAAATGGCTAAACAATCTCTGTTACTGATGCCGATCGCAATTTCGATGTTAGCCGCCATTAGTTATCCGACAACCAATGCAGCCGCTACCGCCGAAGTACCGCCATTACAGCCAACAGCATCAGCTATAACCGTCGCACAGAATCCCATTCCCAGGGACACCAATAAACAGCTTCCTGACGTGCCAGCGAAGCTACAAGTGCCTGCTGGTAATGCTTTGATCTCCCAAATATCAGCCAAAGGCGTACAAATTTACGTGTGTCAAGCCAAAACGGGCGATCGCACTCAATTTGAATGGACATTAAAAGCACCGGAAGCTGATTTATTTAGTGCAAGTGGCGCATTAGTTGGCAAACATTACGGTGGCCCAACTTGGGAGTATACTAAAGACAAGAGTAAAGTCGTTGGCGAAGTAAAAGAACGTGTTGATTCGCCCGATCGCACTACCATTCCTTGGGTGCTACTAAGTGCCAAAAGCAATGAAGGTAACGGCTTATTTAGCAAAGTTACCTATATCCAGCGGGTAAATACTAAAGGTGGTAAAGCCCCAGCTACCGGATGCGATTCCTCAAAACAAAATAGCACTGTCCGTGTGGATTACACGGCAGATTACTACTTCTTTACTGCCAATAAGTAATACGCTTGTTAAAAGGTTTTACGGGTGCATCTCAATGGAAGCAAATATATTTGTAGGGGCGAAGCATGACCTCCATGAATATAAGATTATAACTAATAACTTATATGCGGTCATGCTTCTTCAGGCTTCAAAAACCAGATACACCCGGACTTCGGACTTCAGTCATTTCTTGGATGCGGACTAAAGTCCTCACTACGAACCGTAAAGCAAAAGTGAGATGCTCCCGGTTTTGCTGCAAAAGAAGTGTTTGGTTTATTTGCACGAATCCTTGAATAATCCAGGTGCGTCGCTATGAGATTGTTAATATGTAGTTAGGACTTTTTGATGCGACACACCCTAGGACTTCTACCTTCTACTGCAAAAGTTGTTTGTAAAAATCTAATAACTGCTCAGCTAAAGCTTGATTTGTATAATTGCTCATGGCTCTATGATAACCCCGATCGCCCAAATCAGCAGCAAAATCCCGC
Source organism: Microcoleus sp. PH2017_12_PCY_D_A (assembly GCF_020738565.1). Taxonomy (NCBI): domain Bacteria; kingdom Bacillati; phylum Cyanobacteriota; class Cyanophyceae; order Oscillatoriales; family Microcoleaceae; genus Microcoleus; species Microcoleus sp. PH2017_12_PCY_D_A. Next base: position 29,889 of record NZ_JAEQCI010000059.1, read on the forward strand.
CCTTCCATCAATTGCTGCAAACAATCGCGCAAAATCCCTGCATTTCCCTCCGGGAAGACTAACCCCGCATCGCCGATAACGTGGGGAATTTCCCCGCAATCGGAACCGATAACCGGAATTTTACACGCCATCGCTTCAATTAAAACATGACCGAATTGTTCTTTCCAGCCCACGGTAGTCAAAGTTTTGAATTTATAGCTGGTTTGCGAGGGCAATACCAAACAGTTCATTAAGTTAATGTAGGGGGGTATTGCTTCGTGGGAAACGCTTTCTACCCAGATAATTCTGTCGCTGATGCCCCATTCTCTACATTTTTGTTCGAGGTGCGATCGCAATTTTCCTTGTCCTACCAACAGCCACTTCCAAGAGCGTTCTTTCAACCCTGCCAATGATTCAGCTAAAGTTAGCAGTCCTTTTTCTTCTACAAATCGCCCTACAAATCCTACCACAAAATCGGTCGGTTTAATGCCAAATTTTATGGACAACTCAATATCTTTAGCAGCAGGGACAAACAATTTTTCATCTACTCCCAGTTGGGGCATTACTGCCATCGCACCTCTGTAGCCCCGCTGGTGCAAAATTTTAGATCCGTCTAGGTTGCCTGCAATAATGCCGTCGGTATTCTGAAGATTGCAATTTTCTAATACGGAAATAGGCCATTTCAATTCATAGGATAGGTTCCACCAGGTAAATAATATATTTTTGGCTTGGAGTTTGAGCAATTTGTTGAGTATAATTAATTGGCTGTAGGCTAGGGATTTTGAACCTTGTTCGACTTGGATGATCTGCGGCTTGAATTCCTGTAAAAGTCTAATTATATCTGTGCCAAATGTTAGCAAGCCTTGATTGTTTTGACTGAAATTCGAGATGGGAACTATTTTAAATGAGTCTTCTTGATAAAATTCGGTTTCGATGATTTTATTTTGTACGCCTCCGGGTTTCCATCGTCGCGGAACTACAATTGTTACTTCAATATCGGGTTCTAGGTTGGCTAATATTTTGAATTTTTCCCGATTTATGTCAACTATATAGGTATGGCTGGCAACCAAAATTCTCATTTTTTAACGAGCGAGCATTAGCTAGCAATTAGTAGTTAGATTTGTTTGTAGTAAGGACTTTAGTCCTTCTTGACTAAACGCTGGAGAGAGGACTGAAGTCCTCACTACGAACTTAGATAAAGATTGTTTGTAGTAAGGACTTTAGTCCTTCTTGACTAAACACTGAAGAGAGGACTGAAGTCCTCACTACGAACTTAGATAAAGATTGAATTAATTATAAGTTGGTGCGATCTTGATTGGTGTAAATTTGTCCGTCAGTCCACAGAGATTTGATGAGTGTGATGATAGCGCTAATCAAGCCGAGGATATAAAAGGTAAGTCGAATAATGATTTTAATGGGCGATCGGCTTTTATGACAAGGCGGATTCCCCAAAACGTGGCAGTCAAAGAGTTTGGCGAAAAATCGCAGGCATTGAAAGGGTGTTAAATTTTTCAATCCCATGAGGAAGTGGTTGTGATAAAAAGTGATTTGATATTCGATCGATCGCGTGCTGACATCGTGACATCCGCCGCTCTCCTCCGCCAAGTGAACTAAACAGGCACTGGGATCGTACCAAATTTTCATGTTAGTCGATCGCAATCTCAAACAAAAATCCGACTCCTCCCGCACCGCACTCCCTACAAACCGCTCGTCAAACGTCAAACCCCACTCGGCAAAAACTGAGGAGCGAAACGACATATTGCAGCCTCTAGCCGACAGCACCTGCTGCGGTTTTACTGTATGCACCAAATCGATAAAATACCAAGCAATACCCGCATCCATCGCTTCTGGGGGCAAAAAGTCGATCGTCAAATCGCCTCCAGAATTACCCAGTTTCATTCTGTCAAACACCCTACCCGCCACACATCCCACATCCGGTTTTGCTAAATAATTGCCAGCATGAGCCGCCAAAAAACCATCCGGCAATTGTACATCATCATCAATAAATAAAATAATCTCTCCCACAGCGCGCCGCACAGCATAATTTCGAGCTCCCGGTAAACTCGCCCAATCTACCGGAAACCACCGAATTTTCCCCGCAGTTGCCAATTCCTCTAAATAAACTTGAGTTTCCGATTCGTGAGTGCGAGTTTGATCGATTACCAGCACTTCAAAATTCGGGTAATTTTGCCGAATCGCGTCAGCCAATGTCTCGCGCAGGGGTTGCTCGCGGTTGTAGGTAGGTATCACAACAGAAATCATCATTTGCAGTTGCCGCTTTAATTATTTCTCTAAACGCCAAAGCCAGACATCGCCCGGTTTATAAATTGGCGTGATTTTATATTTTTGCACTTTTTCTAGTTCAAATCGCAATAGCTCGGTGCTTCTGTAGAGAAATACATCGCTGAAACCCTCAGGAATTTTAACTTGCTCGGGTTTCACTGCGAGCAAAAGCTCTACTTGCGGCTTCAGTAAATAGCTGACAGACAGTATTTTTCCGGTGATGTTGTTGCCTCCGTGACAGATTACTAACGGTTTTTTTGATTGATTCACAATCGCGGCTATTGAGGGATTATATTTGGTGCTAGAAGGATACTTGTTCCACCAAAGTTGGGACTGTGAACTGACGGCACAAGAAACTATTTCACTCGATATTAGGGCTATTAAACCGAGCTGCCAGAGTTTTTGTTTTCGGGGATTGGTGGCTGCTGAAATTTTAGCGGTGAACAGGTAGGCAACAGCTAGCTGGATTCCTAAAATATAGGGAACTAGATAGCGATCGGCAACACCTCCCACTGCTATCAATAATATCGCTGTAATTCCGATCTCTGTCAAGACAAACAGCCAAACTCCTTTGGGACTTGAGTAGCAAAGCAAGTAGATTGAATGTACAACAGCTAATATCAATAGAATAGCTACAATTAGTCTTATTATTAAATCAGTGGTATTGCTGGAACCTAATTTGATGATTCCACCCGCCCAATGGATGTCAATTAAATTGCGACAGGTGATAATAATTAAAGGTTTAAGTGAAGATATAGCCGACAAAGAAAGATGGGGCAAGCCTACTGTTGCAGCGACTTTTGGCGAGTTATAAACTAATACAAAAATCCAAGGAGCGAAAATGAGTGTTGCTGCCGCTGAAGCTAGTAAATAAGCAATTAATGTTTGGCGAAAACGCAAATTTTCAGTTATAATTACGTAGATACCGTGGGCTAATATTACTAAAAAAAATAATAAACTACAATACAGTCCTACAGTCAGGGCGATCGCATAAATCAACCAAACGGCTTTGCTCAATTTAGATGTGGATTTAAATGTAGATTTAAATGTGGCGGGAGATTTTTGTAGGGCGATCGCCCGCAGCAGAATGGCGTTTGACAGCAAGACGAGGACAGCAAACATCATGTACGGCCTTGCCTCTTGCGCGTACAAGACGTGAAAAGGCGATACAGCCATGATTGTCACAGCCATCCATCCCGCACGTCGAGAGCGAAATAATTCCCAGCACAGCCAATAAACGCTCGGAAAAATCAACAAACTCATCCAAGCGGAAAGACTTCTGACAGTCGCCACTTGCGGGCCGAACCACTGCACCCAAAATCTGGCTAAAATAAAATATAGCGGCGGTAGTTGAGGTTCTTCTGTTGCTAAACCTTTAACAGTATCCAACCAACTTTTTTCGGGATTTATCTGCTGGTATTTCCGCTGCAAATCTTGAACGCTAATTATTTTCCCTTGAAAATCTTGCTGCACCATTTCCGTCCAGGTGTAGCCAGAAATTCGCAGCGAGGTGATAGATTCGTCGAAGGAGTAGACTTTGCGATCGAGGTTTGTAAAGCGAAAAAATATCCCAGTTATTAATATGATGACAATTAAAAACTTTAACCAAATTCGATGCACGCGCCCATTTTTTATTGATTTGGTTTTCATAAAATCAGCAGAAATGGGGAAATGAAGAAAGAAGGATTCAGTTCTTTAGTCGAGAGGTAATAAGGATGAGGTAATAAGAATGAGAAAGTGGTTTCAATATTCCCTATATTTCTCTAGAGGGAATCGGTGTCAACTACCAGGCTAAAATCCTTCATAAATGTCGCTTTTAGCAGAGCCTAGATCCCCCCTAACCCCCCTTAATAAGGGGGGGACAAGAGTATTCTCTTTCGTCAACCCCTACTCCCCAACAACCAGGGGGAGTAGGGGGTATGCGAGGGAGATCGGGCAAGAGGCGATCGACTAGAGATACAAAGCATTTCACACTTAAGTTAACACTTTATTCTTCCTTCTTCCCTCTTCCTTCTTCCTTCTTCCTTCTTCCTTCTTCCTTCAGATAGCGATGTGTTGCTGAACGGCTAAGACTAAATTTTCAGTCCAGAAATTAGCCAAGTCGGCGCTGGCAGCTTCCACCATAACTCTGATTAGCGGTTCAGTGCCAGAAGCGCGAACTAAAATCCGTCCCTGTTCTCCCATGGCAGTTTTAGCGCGATCGATCGCCTTTTGCATTGGTTCGCACTCGTGCCATTTTAGGCGTTTTTCGCGATCGTCCACCCGCACATTTACCAACAACTGCGGATATGTTTGGAAACTGTCGCTGACCAATTGTGACAAAGATTCCCCGGACTCGCGCACCAGCGAAGCCATATGCAAAGCTGTCAGCAAACCGTCGCCACTGATACCGAAATGCGGACAAAGAATGTGGCCCGACTGTTCGCCGCCCAACATCGCACCAGTGCGCTCCATTTCAGCATGAACGTGCTGATCTCCGACGTTCGTTCTAGTTAGTTTGCCCCCCAATTCTTCCCAAGCTCGCTGGAAGCCGAGGTTAGCCATTACAGTAGAAATAATTAAATTATCGGGTAACTGTTTGGAGGCCCGCAATTGACGGCCCCACAGATAAAGAATGTAATCGCCGTCAATCGATCGCCCTTTGTTGTCAACACCCAAAACTCGATCGGCATCGCCGTCAAAAGCAAATCCCAAATCAGCATTGTGTTCCAAAACCGCCGCTTGCAAAATGTCGAGATGAGTAGAACCGCAGTTAACATTAATGCGAGATCCATCAGGAGAATTGTGCAAACAGATAACATCCGCCCCCATTTGCTCGAATACCGCCGGCGCCAAACCAGCAGCCGCCCCCCAAGCCAAATCCAAAACCACCCGCATTCCGCGCAAATTCAGCTCTTGCAGCGAACCTGAGAGAGAAGCAGCATAATCTTTAATCAACTCCGGGCGGTGGTAGTGATGCCCCAAAGCCAAGCTAGCAACCGGAACCTTGGCCCCTCGGATTCCCGCTTCGATTTGTTCCTGCAAATGCTGAGACAGCTTTGAGCCGTTGGGGCCGAAAAACTTAATCCCATTGTCTTCTGGGGGATTGTGGCTAGCCGAAATCATTACTCCGCCCACAGACTGCGAAATGCTTGCCAGATAAGCAACACAGGGAGTAGGGCACAATCCCAAATTCCACACTTCCAAACCGGCGGCTGTCAAACCAGCCGACAGTGCCATAGCCAGCATATCGCTGGAATTTCTGCTGTCTTGTCCCAAAATCACAGGGCCCTGGTTGGGGGCATTTTGGCGCAGAACTTGCCCAGCCCAGAATCCAACTTGCAGCGCTAGGGGTGCAGTCAGCAATTCTCCAACTTTCCCGCGAATTCCGTCTGTGCCGAAAAGTTTTGTATTTGGTAGGGAGAGGGTATTTCCCAGCAAAATCGTATCGCGTTTGACTGGTTGTACCGAGTTAGTAGCCGAAAACTCGCTGCCGCGATGGCGCGAAGGTGTCTGAACCATATTCACTCCTTTAGGAATATTCACACTCACACTTTGCAGGTTAACAGAGAAAGAGTCAAATCAATACTTTCAGCCCTTCCCAACCTGATTTCTATCACGACTCTAGCAAAGCAGCCATTTTAGGCGCTTTCTAGCCCTTACTGTGACTCGTTTACCTACCTCCAGTGTC
>NZ_JAEQCI010000060.1:0-15067 GCF_020738565.1 Microcoleus sp. PH2017_12_PCY_D_A
AATCCATTAAAGCCATCCCCGCAGCCGATAGACGATTAAGCCGATGTATTCTTTTAGAGCTTTAGTTGACTGGTGTAGATAATAGGTATCCGGCAATAAATCCAGGGCGAATGCTAGCCCGTTGCTTTGGGATGCTGCAATATCCTGCTGGGTTATCTGAAAATCTGTTGGTGCGGCAATTACTTTTATTCCCTGGCGCTGAAAAATTAAGAGCGATCGAGTCCTGTGCATGGCCGATTTGATTTTAAATTTGATTGTAATATTCTGTCCGGTCGATTACCATAAGAAAAACGGTTTGTAGTGCGGACTTAAGTCCGCAACATGAGAGCGGACTTAAGTCCGCACTACGAACCAATCTGATTGGGGTTAATCCGTCGGACACGATATAAAGCCGATGTATTCTTTTAGAGCTTTAGTTGACTGGTGTAGATAATAGGTATCCGGCAATAAGTCCAGCGCGAATGCTAGCCCGTTGCTTTGAGATGTGGCGATATCCTGCTGGGTTATCTGAAAATCTGTTGGTGCTGCAATTACTTTTATTCCCTGGCGCTGAAAAATTAATAGCGATCGAGTCATGTGCATCGCCGATGTCACTAGCAAAACTGGCTTTTGTATGCCTTTAGCGTCTAAGATTTTCCGCACGTTGACGGCATTTTGATAAGTGTTGTGGGAATCGGGATCTTGCAGAATTGCTGATGCCGGTACGCCCATTGTTTGGGCAATTTCTGCCATATCTGCCGATTCTGGAGAGCCCCCGCCTTTCCAGTCTACTCTACCGCCGCTGAGCACTAACAGGGGAGCTTTGCCTTGTCGGTAAAGTCGGGAAGCGTAGATTATTCGATCGCCCGCTTCCCCCAATTCTACCCAAGGGCGGGGCGCTAGGGCCGCTTTCACACCGCCACCCAAGACGATAATCGCTTCAGCTTGAGGAAGTTCACCAGGTGGCAGATTTTGCCATTCGAGCGATCGAACTAACGATTTTGACACCCAACCGCTACTTCCGAGCAGTAAAATAATTAGAGCCCCAGCCATTGGTGCCGCCACCCATTTTGGACGCTTCCAAAGAGTTATTAAAGCCGCCATGATTAACAGACAACTCAACCCCAAAGGATAAATAAACAGCGGCAGAAGTTTAGACAGAAATACAAACATTCAGGAAGTAATGGGTAATGGGTAATGGGTAATGGGTAATTGGTAATGGGTAATTGGTAATTGATAATTTGGTAATTGGTAAACTTATTGCCAATATTTTATTAATACGAAAATCGCAGATTAAAGGCATATGAACGGAGACAAAAGCAGATTATTATTTCAATGTAATTGGTCATTGGTCAGCAGTCAGCAATAATTGGTAATTGCCAATTAGTAAGAGTTCGGTCGGCATTATTGCATACTTCTTCTTTGTTTTCCTACTAATGACTAAATGACTAATGACTAATGACTACTGACATTTCAATATTATTTTGGTCTAAAATTTTAATTTTTATGATTGAGTTTTGAATTTTACACTTTGAAAATTAAAGTTCAAAACTCAATACTAAAAACAAATTGATGCTAGCGACGATCCTCAGGCTCTGATAGCCAGTCAAAGAATGAAGTAGGCTCACGCCGGGAGGTTTTGTATTTATGCCCGTTTACTTCCACAACTTCTTTATTGAGGATAGCATCAGATTTTTTATCCTTAGAACCTGTATTGGGGTTGAGTAGTAGTTCGTTGTGCCACCAAGCAACAATTAAACCTGCTGCCACGCCGCCGATGACACCAAGGCCAAGACTCACGGGCAGACTACATCCTACTAAGCGAAACCCAACGGTAAACAACACGAACCAGATTAGCGCGGGGTTAAACCCCTTGGAGTCTCCGTTAAATTTTGCCATGAGCTGCAAGTTATTTTTGTAATAATACAGAAAGATATTGACAATATTAGCAGATAAGTAAGATTCGCGAGGGCGATCGCACTGCAACTACTTCCCACAAATTAAGTTTAATTGTACCTCTAAGTCTTGCGCGGTATTTACAACGTTTACATAAATTTGCTCTAATTCTGTAAAAGGTTCTTCTTCTGCTTGCTGCGAGTTCAATAGTTCTGCTGTGGCGTCGGCGATATCACCTGTGCGCTGTTGCAGTCGTTCTCGCAATACTGCCATTGGTGCGGTGCAGTAAACGATTTGCAGGGGTAAGCCGCGGGTTTGAGCCAGATTTATCGCATCGGTTCTCCAGTTTTGGCGATCGAACTTAGCATCTAAAATCACATCCCAACCTTGCTGGGCCAGCATTATCCCCAACTCTAACAATCTACCATAAGTCCGTGCCGTCATCTCATCCGAGTACAAATCTTGCCCGCCGCGTTCATGTACAGGAATTCCGCCTAAATGTTTGCGAACAGCATCGGAGCGAATGTGAATCCTCCCAGTGCGGCGTGCCAAATATCGAGCCGCCGTACTCTTCCCAGAACCCGACAAACCAGACATCAAAGTTAACTTTCCCTGGCGCGGTTTTGTGTATTCCCAAGCCAGTTTGTAGTAATGAGCAGCAGTCTGTGAAATCTGTACTTTTTCATCAGTAGAAACCGCTGCATCGTCCAACATTAACGAAGTCACTTTTCCTCTAACATAAGCTTGACGGCTCAAATAAAGCGGCAGCACTTGCAGTCCTTCCCAATCGCCTGTTTGTTCGACGTAAGTATTGAGAAAAACATTGCCTAAATCTCGGCGCCCCCGCGATTCCAAATCCATGACTGCAAAAGCAATATCGTACATGACATCCACAAAGCGAAAAGGCTCGTTAAATTCAATGCAGTCAAACAACAGTATTTTATCTTGCCACAATGCTATATTCCGCAAGTGCAAATCTCCGTGACACTCGCGAATTTTATTGTTGGCAATCCGTTGCTCAAACAAATCTTGATTGTCCTCAAAAAACGCATCACTATAATCTTTAGTTTCCTGATATTGTGTCTCAGTCTGCGGCCCGCCGATATATTTTTGGGAAATCCGATAATTGTTATCTATTGCTGTGCGAATCTGACTGACTTCGCCAAAGGTACGAATGTAGCTATTGCTAACTGCCGTGCAGTGAAACTTGGCAACTTCCCGCCCTAAGTCTGCCATAATTTGCTCTGTCAACAGTCCGCGCTCCAACAAACTGAGCAACAGTGAATCTTGAGGAAATTCCCGCATTTTCAGCGCGTATTCTACAACAAAATCAGCCGGAGTCATTTCTGGTGAATTGCTCCCCAGTTGAAACGAATCGCCAGTTTGAGCAATTGGCAATACTTCCAGATAAATCTCCGGTGCTGTGCGTCGGTTCATTTCCAATTCTTGGATACAAAAATGCTGCCGTTTCTCCAATGTCGAATAGTCCAAAAAGCCAAAATTGACTGGTTTCTTGATTTTGTAAGTATAATCTCCGGTCAGCAGTACAAAGGAAATGTGAGTCTGAATTAGCTGCACCGGTTCTGTGACGCTGTGGGGGTAGAACCCGGGCTGCAACATTTGCTGGATCAGAGCTGGGAGACAAGTCATAGCGATTTTAGATTTTAGATTTTGGATTTTAGATTGGGGATTTTGGATTGGGGATGCAAGGATTTTGGATTTTGGATTGGGGATTTTAGATTGGGGATGTTGACTTTAATCCGATTTATTATAGAGTTGATAGTTAGTGTAAACCAAAAAGCAGCGATGACAGAAAACAATCAAGAATCCGGTTCAGTGGATGTGTTTGGCGTGGGCAATGCCCTGGTAGACATCTTAGCATTAGTGGAAGATGAATTTGTGGTCAAGCACGGGCTGAATCGCGGCGGAATGACGCTGATGGATTCGGCAACTCAGGGGGGGATTTTGCACGATTTGGAGCACAATTCTCTGCAAATGCGATCGGGGGGTTCTGCGGCCAATACGATGATTGGTTTGGCTCAGAGCGGCGGTAAAGGCTATTATTCGGGGAAGGTTGCTAAGGATACTAACGGCGAATTTTACCGCCAAGATTTGCTGGAGGCTGGGATTGATTTTAATGTGCATCCTGCTACTGAGTCGAACGGGCCTACTGGTACTTGTGTGGTGCTGACTACGCCGGATGCGGAACGCACGATGTGTACTAATTTGGGGGTTTCTACTACTCTGGCTGCGACTGATATTGATGTCGATCGCCTGTCTCACTGCAAGTACAGTTATGTTGAGGGCTATCTTTGGGATGCTCCGGAACCGCGAAAGGCTAGTATTGAGACGATGGAACAGTCTAAGCGTCTGGGTGTGAAGGTGGCTTTTACTTTTTCGGATGGCTTTTTGGTCGATCGATTTGCGGATGATTTTCACAAGGTGGTTTCGGAATATTGCGATGTAATTTTTTGCAATTCTGATGAAGTTCGGAGCTTTTTTAAGGAGGATTCTCTGGAAGAGTGCGCTCGGAAGATGAGCGAGATTTCGGATTTGGCTTTTATCACGAATGGGGATAAGGGCTGCACGGTGGTGGAGAACAAGCAGATTGTTGATGTGGCTGGATTTCCCGTAAAGGCGATCGATACTGTGGGTGCTGGCGATGCTTTTGCTGGCGGTGTTTTGTTTGGAATTACTAATGGTTTGAGTTCTGTACAAGCGGCGCGTTGGGGCAATTATTTGGCTTCTTTGGTGGTGCAGATTCACGGGCCTCGGCTTGAGGGTTCTCAGGCTCATCTTTTGAGTGAGGTGATTTCTGGTTAGGAATTGAAATGGGCGATCGCACTTTTTGTCGTAAAGGGCGATCGCGCTTTTGAACCGCAGATGCACTCACAGGCGGCAGGCCCGTGCCACAATGGATGCAGATGAGAGAAGGGTATGTTAAAATCAATCAAAACTTAACTAATTATACCTCCTATGGTAACAACCACATTGACTCCTCCTCAACAAAGTAGCGAGGAAAAATTAATTACTTTGACAGGTATTAAATGGTCAACATTTAAAGCGATAATGTCAGATGTAGGCGACGGTAGAGCGTGGAGAATTGCTTATGCTGAAGGAGTTTTAGAAATCAGAATGCCACTTACAGAACATGAAGAACCCAAGGGAATGATTGAAAGCTTTGTTGAAGCTTTCGCAGACGCACTAGATATCGAGGTAAGAAAGCTCGGCGCTCTTACTTTGGAACGGGAAGATTTAACTCGTGCTATTGAACCGGATAGCTGCTTCTACGTTCAAAATGAATCGGTAGTTAGAGGTAAAAGTATCCATTTACCTGCCGATCCGCCGCCGGATTTAGTGGTAGAATCGGATTACACGAGTTCTTCTTTGAATAAGTTCTCAATTTATGCTTCTCTGGGTGTGCCTGAAATCTGGAGATATCGCAACCAATGTCTTGTAGTGTATCAATTGGTTGAGGGGAATTACGAAGAGAGGGAGAACAGTTTGGCTTTTCCGTTTTTGCCGATCGCAGAAATTCCGGGTTTGATAGAGCAAAGTAAGGCGATCGGACAAAGGGCGGCTGTGCGTTTGTTTCGGGAAAGAGTTAGGGAAGTTTTGGCGCAGTGAGTTTTGAAAATAGTAGGAATGGGCGATCGGGCTTTTGAAGCACAGATAACTCACAGGCGGGACGCCCGTGCCACAATGGATGTTGATGGGGGAAAGTGCGATCGCACATAAGCCAATTCAAGGTATCTGGAAAACAGATTTATGGCGGAAAGTAGCGATAAATATCTTTCCGGTGGAGAACCCTCACAAAAGTAATAGTCTCGCCATCAAAATAAAAACCTATTCGATAGTCGCCAACCCGAAGCCGATAGGCATTGTCATCGCCTTTTAATTTTTTTAAGTTAATAATTGTCTGTAAATCAGTAACATTGGGAATTTATTCAAAAACGATCGCTTTGATTTGTTCAAAGACAGGCGCACTTCTAAGAGCTTTTAAATCCTTTAAAAAACTTGGCAAATATTCTACTTTCATTGTTCATTCTTTATCAATTTCGGCAAGTGCTTCCTGTAAAATTAACGGCTTTTCATCTTTTACTTGGCGCATAGCCTGGAGAAGTCCTCTATCTTCGATCGCCTCTAGGAGATACTGATAGTCGGTATAGTTGAGAATGACTTGACTGATGTTGCCTTCGGTATCGAATATTAATTCTTTAGCAAGTGGATATTCTTCTATTTTCATAGATTTTGATGGGTTGGGAGGGAATGATGTTTCTATTTTAACAGCGCGCTCCTAAACCGGGATGGACAATTCACCACTCGCGCCAGCATTTTTAAATGATTTGGAGGCTGCTGATTAAATTGTACCTGCGAAAGCTCTGATAATTCTCTGGTAAGGGCGATCGCTCTTTTTGACGTAAGGGCGATCGGGCTTTTGAACCGCAGATACACGCTGATGGAGGCGGATGGGGGGAAGGCGCACTCAGGTAGCAGTAGGACAATAAAACCTACATTTAGGTTGTTTCATCGTTGATTTTTGTCAATTTTGCAGAATGTATTGACTGATAATCTGTTTGAGTTCTTGAGGAGCTTCTTTGGCTATGGCGGCTCCTAAATCGGGACGAACAACCCACCACCAAACGAGTGTTTCTAAACGATCGGGCGGTTCATCGTTAGGACACCATTCAATAGTATTTTCGTTGACACCAATAATATTGGCACAAAGATTGTTGGCAATGGCAACGCGATCGTCTAGCTTTTCAAATTGTACGATGTTTTGCCAGGGGATTTGATGGGGAATAGAATTGAGAATTGATTGGATATCTAGAGTCAGCATTAAACTGTTCCTCCGAAAGCTCTAATAACTGTAATGCCAAAGTCTTGTTGTTCTGCAAAAGATTTAGTGCCGATCCATGCTCTAACTGTTAAAGTATTCGTACCAGTTAGTTCGGGTTGGACGGAGTTGTATAGATTGGTAATTTCTTGATGAATTGACCCCGCACCGTGTTCGAGTCGAATGAGATTGCCTGTATTGTGTATTGCTTCTGCCCCAAATCGTTGTAAGTTTGATGTTGTTTGCCCAACTATATGATGCCATGCTAAGCCCGATCCTGCCACCCCCATCGTTCTTTTAAATTCACCAAAGGTTTGAAAGCCTTACCCCGGTCTTCTCGGTGGGATGACTGTCCTTAATGCTAGTTCGCTAGCTAGTCGTCTAGCTATTTCTTGTCTAGTTTCGTCTGTCATTTATCTGAATTAGCTTGCACTGCTTTGAATTAATATTATCATGGGATATCTTGCTTACCGCTAAACTTTATCTTATTGAGCTAGGTAATATAAAAAGTGCGATCGCACTTTTTGAGGTAAGGGATCTCGCCGTAGCCCGTAGCCGACTTGTGTTTTTATAAGATGAGCCATAATAGACTAAGCCGCAACTCTTGTAGTGCGATCGATTAACCAGCAACCATCAGAGAGTTTGATTTATGCTAATTCAGAAAATCGTTCAAGAATTACAAGACATCCCGGAAGATAAACTCGCAGAAATCTATGACTTGATTCACTATTTTCGCCTCGGATTAGGACGAGAACAGCCACAGCCCCGCACCCCTGGTTTACTGACAGGAGAACTCGGTGATGCTTTTTTTGAGCCGTTACCATTAGAAGAACTCGAACAATGGGAATAAGCTACTTCATTGACTTACGCATAGGGCCAGAAACCGGGTTTTTGCGAAAATACTTCGCCGCAGCCAACAGATTCGGTAAAAACCCGGTTTCTTTAGTCGTAGTGCGTATCGATCGCCCTATTATGAACTAGAGAGCGTGAAGCGAAGCTATCCCGAAGGGAATCGCCTGCGTTCGGCCAGTCGCTCATCGCTGTTAAGCTGTAGCAAATTGACAGTTGTGCGCCCTTCTGGAGTTAACCCAATAATCAGGGCATCATCATCCAAGGTAAAGTGTTCCGGCCAGTTCTGCGTCCGGGGGTTGAACAGGAAACTAAAAGCGCTAGTCTGGGGATCGAAAGAACCGAGATCTGTCCCTTTATATCGGTTGCACCGCCAGCAAGCCAAGGCGAGATTATCCGCATCCGTTGTACCTCCGTGCTTTAGAGCAATTATGTGGTCAACTTCGTGAGGGAAGAAACTCAAAGAAATTCCCAGCAGACAATACTCGCAGCGGTAGGAAGCGCGTTCTTCAATATATCGGCGAAGGGTGGCAGAAATATAAGTCACAAATCAAGATTGGCGGGTGAGATAAGGTAGGTTGCCCATTTTCAGCATGATTACTAGATGTTCAATCCGCTCGTATTCATCTAGTTCTAGTTGTTCTGGGGAAGTCAGTTGACCGGCTTTGCTGCGTGTTACCAATATCCGCAGGCGTTCTTGCATCTCAGGAGTGGGACGGAAGGCGGCGATTTCTTCCGCTGTGGGCGCGCTGGCAAGAAAGTTTAAAATATAGCGGTAGGTGCGGGACGGCAATACTGGCTGCTCGACGCACAGGCGCAAGAGTTCTGGCAGTTGTTCGCCCAAGAGTGCGAGTTGCTCTGAGAGCTCGTCGGGAACTTCAATGGTGATGGTTGTCACTGGTAAAACCCTCAAAGTACAGGAGCTATTACTTATTCTAAGGCTTTAGGAGGAAGGGCGATCGCGCTTTTTGTCGTTAAGGGCGATCGCGCTAATCCGATTATCCTAAATCACTGGCAGATTGATGGAGACAAAACTACCGCTTAGCTGACTAGGAGTTACACCAACAACCACACCTAAAGTTTGATTTGAACCTGCTATTTTGATGACAGTGTTGCCTAGTTCAAAGTTCAAAAGTAGGTTGGCTTGTGTTAATCCTTCTGTCAGTCCAATTTTATCTGCACCTAATTGGAAGTCTAAGATAGCATCTGGCAGAAAATCACCAGTTACAGCCGCATTTCTTGGCAGGACAAAGGTATCGCTGCCGGGGCCGCCGATTAAGATATCTCGACCTAAATCGCCGCTGAGGGTGTCATCGCCTTCGTTTCCTTTGAGGCGATCGTTGTCTGTACCTCCTAGGATTAAATCATTGCCTCGGCCACCAAAGATATTGTCATTTCCGCTGTTACCAGTCAGGATATCATTGCCTTTATTGCCGTAGATGATGTCATCTCCGCCAAGTCCGGCAAGGGTGTCATCGCCTGCGAAACCAGAGATGCTATCTGCTGCATCAATGCCAACTAGATTGTCGTTTTCAGGAGTTCCTAAAACTTGACGCAGTGGGGGACGACTTGGGGTAGGTGTTGGTGTTGGTACAACATTATCTGTCCCCGATTCCGTACTGTCATTTGTGACTGTAGTGCTGGCGAAATCGATATCATTGGTGATGTCGGGGTCGAAGGTTTTACTCGTTATGCTGGAGGTACTGGTGATGTCTCCAGTTGTCGGTGCAGTGACGGTAATGTTAACTGTTGAAATTTGACCTTTCGATAAATCGCCGAGGTCAAAAGTGAGTTCATTTCCTGACTGCTTGGTGGGGGTGATGTTAGCGGAAACAAATTTAGCACCCTCTGGCAAGGTTTCGGTGAGGATTGCACCTTTAGCGTTATCAGTGCCGTTGTTGGTGACTGCAACTGTGTAGGTGACGTTGCTTCCCGGTATTGCTGTATCGCGATCGGCTGTTTTAGTGACTGATAAATCTGCTGATTCTGTCACCTTAATCGGCAGCGGTGCGTAGCTGAAAACAGGTGCGTTGTTTTCGTCCATCGCCATTGCGTAGACGTAGTAATCACCAGTGGGTAAGCCTTGAGTGTTCCAGATCAAGTTGCCTGCACCGTCTTTTTCATCAAGGCCATTTTTGATTAGAATGCCATCGAAACCTTGATTATCCGTGTCGTAGAATAAGCTGACTTTGGCATTGGAGTCAGCGTCAAAAGCGTTGTAATTAATGGTGACATTTTGCCCGCTGACATCTTTAGATGCGGATGTCACTTGAACCGTAGGAGCCTGAGAATCTTCAAAAGCACTGTACTCTACAGTACCTAAAGCAGTGGGATTAGTTAAGTTGATATCCCAAATACCTGGTTGTGGATTGGCTATAACAACTGCCTTCGTAGTTGTACTGGTGAGGGCATCAACAACTGCAATCTTATTGGCTGCAAAATCGGACTCTTTGAAAATAGCACCATTGGGTGCTTTGATTTCAACTGGAGTATTAGCACTGGCATTATCCCAGTTGGCGTTCAGAATTATCCACGGTGTTCCTGGGGCAACAGTAAAGCCTTTTATGGCGGATGCTGTTTTATCTGCACTAGCCTCGGTCTGATTGCTAAAGGCTACTCTTTCAGTTAGGCTAGAGGCAATTATTGAACTGCTAGTTTTAGGCGCTTCTTTCGTTAAGATTTTGACTTTACCGTCCAAGTAAATTTCAGCTCCTATTGTAAGAGAAATATCAGGAAGAAACGGTGCAATTTTCTCGAATTTAAATGTGCTTGTAACGCGCGCATAGTCATTAGAGAACTTCTGATCGTTTGTAAAGTCTACAACTAAGCTACTCGAAATAGTTTTATCACCTTTTTCGTTTTTCTTATCATCGCCTTCATCTTTCATGAATGGCAAACGAAGAACTTTAGGATATTTGAGTTTGGGCTCACCAGTAATTGTGAATCCTTTGGGAGATACTTTGAAGCTACCATCTATCGAGAATAAGCCATTGAATCCTGAAATTCCACCTTTGACGGTGATAGACTTATCTTTATTTCCTGTAATCTCAACATTACCACCTGCAATGGTATCTCTAATAAATTTCGCCTCCCCCTTGAAAGTAATGCTATCGAAAAAGTCGATTATAAGATTTCCTTTTAATTCACCGAGAGACGAAAATTTCTGCTCACCACCAGCCCAATCAGGCAATGGGATTTTTACTGAATCGGATAGCTGAGGCCCCAATGTTGCCTTAAAGTCTTCAGCACTAAGTTTTATATTGGAAAGGTTTGGTTCTCCTGATAGTCGCCGGATAGGATTAATGTTGTCTAACTTAACTGACCCCCCCTGAAAATATAAAGGAGTTCCTACAATAGGTTTGTTGAGGTTGTCCACTTTTCCAGAAAGTGATTTCAAATCCCAAGGGTTGTATGTAATACCAATATCTCCTCCTATCTCTAGGCCATCTTTCTTACCTCCAGGAGGATCGGGAAACTTAATTGTAGCTCCCGCACCAAACTCTCTTGCAATACTATTCCAAGTAAGTTTGAGATCCTTCAAGGCAGCTCCTTTATCTAACTTCACATCCCTTTTGATAGTAAATGCTCCGTTGACATCCAACTTGCCATTTTTATACTGTAAGAAATTCTTCTCTGATAGGTCGGCAACAACTTCAGAATCTTTGCCAAAGGTTTTAGGGATATCGAATGTAAACTTGCCTCTCAACTTTAAACTATCTTCAGGTGCAAGATACTCTAAAGATACATCTGATATTTCCTTGACTCCCACAAGATTGAACAGATTAAACTTCTGAAATCCCTTTATTTCTTTTGTTTTTGAGTTTTTGTCTGGCGAACGGTTGTCAATGACTTTGTTTGATGAAAAATTAAAGCTCGAATTTAATTTCGGCCCTTTATCATCAATTATTAAACCGTCTACTGGTAACTGTAGCTGAAGATTTCCTAAATCTTTAGACAATTTCAAGTCAGTTCCAAAGGCAAGGGCATTAGAATTCACACTTAAGCTTTTGAAGTCTATATCCAGACCACCAATTTTAAATTCATTGGGCAAACTTCCAGATTCTTCATCGATTGAGCCAGTCGCAGTTTTTACATCGAGATCAAACTTACCCTTAAATAAAGGTGCTGCTACATTCCCAATACTAGAAAATACTGTCCCATCAACTGTAATTTTATTCTGATCGTACTCCACTTTCCCTTGTGGGATATTAATCAATGGGAATTTCCCATCTTTGCGCCCGATTTGGATAGTACCTGATGCTTCGTAGCGCTTGGTTTTTTCGTTGTATGTGAATTGACCGTTAACTACCTTGAGTTTCAGCGGAGCTAGATCCACTTCGTTACTAGAATCGGGTTTGGGAATTTGATTTGCAGGTACAGTTACCGTTGGAGTTGGAGTTGTTATCCGAATTGGAGTTAGAGGAGTCGGAGTCGGAGTTAGAGGAGTTGGAGTCGGAGTTAGAGGAGTCGGAGTTGGAGTGAGAGGAGTTGGAGTTGGGGGAGTTGGAGTTGGGGGAGTTGGAGTTGGGGGAGTTGGAGTTGGGGGAGTTGGAGTTGGAGGAGTTGGAGTTGGGGGAGTTGGAGTTGGGGGAGTTGGAGTTGGAGGAGTTGGAGTTGGAGGAGTTGGAGTCGGGGGAGTTGGAGTTGGGGGAGTTGGAGTTGGAGGAGTTGGTGTCGCAGATGGAATAGACGATGCTCCCCCAATTAAACCGCTAATACCCGTTAAATTTTTATCGAACGTACCTGTTCCAGTTGTGGAATTGATAGTAATTCGCTTTCGATCTTCCGTGAAGCCGATAAGATTGCCATTTTCAAATGACACACCAAAAACATTTGTAAAGCCAATATTACCAATTTTGGTTGCTTGACCTGTAAGGGATACTGAAAACAAGCTATCACTTGTTGTCCCTGTTGATGTAGCTAGAAAACGATTATTAGTAGCATCAAATACTAAGTCACCACTACTATCAAAATCCGCACCCAAGTTAGCGGCTAAAGTTACTGCACCGGTACTGGTATTAATGGTGTATAATTTAGAATCACCAGCAGCATAAAGTGTATTGTTGGCAAATTCTAAAGCATTCAACAGAACAAAAGAGCCTAAGCCAAAGCTGCCAACAAGTGAAGCAGAGCCTAAATTTCGATCTATTTTATATAAATTGCCAAACGTAATTCCGAAAAGCTCACCGTTATTAGATAAGGCAATGTCAGAGAAATTTATGTTACTTGTTGCTATTTGTGAAAAATTTCCTGATGTTCCATCGACTGTTCCGACTTTTCCATCCCGCGTAGCAATTATAGATTCCGTCATAATCCCATCTCCTCAAAAATATAGTTGCGTCAAAACCAGCAAAGCCCGCCTAGCAAGCTTTCCTAAATATCTATCAGGACGTTCATCTGCTTTTTATGCAAATCGCCCTATTTTTGTAACAAAACTTTACATTACGCCCGATCGCAGATAAGCTGTATCCCCGATCGCCCTCGATCGCACCCTAAAACTTAGATCTGTAGCCCCCAAACAGGACTCATCATTTGAAATTACTTCGGATTCCTGAATCTGTCTAGGTTTAACGGCTCACTTTTTGGCTCAGCATAAACGGCTCATTTGTCTCATTTAGCTCATTTAGCTCATCTTTCGGCTCTCCGATGTAATCTATAATTCCATTGGGGCAGAGTTATGGTAAAGGAGTAAAAATGGCAGGTTTGCTCAGAGCATCCGAAGAAGGATTGAAAATCATTGATATGGTGCGGCGCAATCTTGGATGGAATAAAACTGAAGATACCTGGTGCAAAGCCGCTCTAACTTCAAAAGCCACTTTAAAGCGGTTTTGGACGCAAAACCGAATTCGACGCGAAACATTTATCGATATTTGCAAAGCTGTAGGAATCAATAACTGGGAAGATATTATCGAGCGCAATGATATAAAACAAACAGAATTACTTTTAGCCGCCGCGATCGCAGATATCCCCCTAGACAATCAAACCGATCGCACTTTCCCCCTCCCAGAAAACTTACCCCCCGTCAGAAATTGGGTACAGCGCACCAAAGAAATCGACACCTTAAAAACCCTAATCACTCCTCCCCCCCTTACCAATGAATCCCCTACTCTTGCTCCCCCCCTTACCAAGGGGGGGCTGGGGGGGGTTCCCATCGCCATCTCAATTGTCGGATTACCCGGCACCGGCAAAACCACCCTCGCCAGCCAACTAATTCGCCAACTCCACACAGAAAATACCCCCTTCGCCTCCGCCGCTTGGCAATCCTTGCAATCCGCAACAAGCAAAGCACCACCCTTCGATCGCACCATTGACTCCCTCCTATTCACCCTCTCCAACGGCGAAATTACCCCAGCCATCACCCCTCAAAATGACTATTTCAAAAAAACCGAAAACCTGCTCAAAATCCTCAGAGAAAAACCTTGCTTGCTTGCCTTCGATCGCGCCGAAACACTTTTGCAAACAAAAGAAGCAAAAACCGCCGGTTATTTCGCCGCAGATTGTGCGGAATATGCTTGGTTGTTCAAACAACTTTTAGAAACCGAACATCAAAGCAAAATTATATTTACCAGTCGCGAAAGCTTGGCAGAATTGCCACCAACAATTACTCGCGAAATTAGGCTCGATGGACTGACCAAAAATTGCGCTGTTGCCCTATTGACATCATTTAATTTAATCGCTAGAATTGAAGAATTGACCGAACTTGCCCTGCGCTATCGAGGACATCCCGAAGCATTGCAACTAATAGCCTCATTGATTCGCGATGACAGCGAATATCAAGGCAATGTTAGCAACTTTTTGCAAGATAGAGACTGGTTGCTAACTCGATCGATTGAAACTTTGCTCGATGAAATAATAGCCCGCCTCAGCGACATCGAGCAAACTTGCACGAGCCGAATTTCTGTCTATCAAACCGCAGAATATCCGCTAAATTTTGCAGCAATCGCCGCTCAAATGCCAGAAGTTAGCAAGTACGAACTTCAGGAAAATATTATTCAAGCGCTCAAACGCCGGCAATTGCTGTATTATGACACTCAGCGATCGTCCTATCAGTTGCATCCGTTAGTGCAAGAAAAGGGCGAGTGGCTTTTAAATCAAAATCCCGAAAACTTTCGCACCGCACACCGCCAAGCTTACCGCTATTTTATCAGCATTCCCCTCAAACCGGAATCTGAATGGCAAGATATTGAGGATATAAAACCTTTGATGAGAGCGCATTATCACGGGTGTCAAGCTGGGGATTTGGATGCAGCAGCGATCGCAATTTCGGGAGTTGATGAATATTTGAGAGTGTGGAATTATCCCGAACAAATTTGCAGTCATCCGCCGTTACCACTGTTGGCTAATGTGCAAGAATTTACCGAAGATTTCCCGCAGGATAGCGATGTTTAATACAGGCATAATGATTGTAGGGGCGGGTTCGCCAAGGTATTTGAAAAAAACAATAAATCCTATAAACCCGCCCCGGCATTATCGTGGAGGGGGCGGGTTCGCCAAGGTATTTGAAAA
>NZ_JAEQCI010000060.1:15107-81912 GCF_020738565.1 Microcoleus sp. PH2017_12_PCY_D_A
TATAAACCCGCCCCGGCATTATCGTGGAGGGGGCGGGTTCGCCAAGGTATTTGAAAAAAACAATAAATCCTATAAACCCGCCCCGGCATTATCGTGGAGTAGATACTGTCAACGGAAAATTAACTTTTACATAACTGAGATCGCTCATACTAAAAAATCTTTCCAATGGCGGAAGATGAGAAAACTTCTGATTAACTGCTTTACAAATTTGCATTGCTAGTAAGACAACTTCTGCCATTTTTAAATTATTTATAATAATAATAAATTCCTCTCCACCTGCTCTAAAGACATCTATGCCATCGGGTAAATTTTGGCAAATCAACTTAGCAATCAGTTTCAGTTTTTCATCCCCTTCCGCATGACCGTAGCGATCGTTGAAATATATGAATCCATCTATATCTATCAATATTATCGCAAATTCGGTTCCGTCGCCAGCAAATTGATCGAAGCGAGTTTGCATCAGTCTTCGATTACCCAATTCTGTAAAGCTATCAATACCTGAATAATTCATCTCCCAACAATCCTTTTAAAATTAAATAATGAATATCCAAGTCACTAACGTATAAGCTGCGTCCGACTTGAAGCGAGTAGGAAATAATTAGGGTTTGACTCTAGTAGAGAACCCTACGAACTTCGGAGCGAGCGGCGATCGCAAATATGTCGATCGGCTTTTAGTCAGATTAAATGCAAAACTAAATTCAAAATGAACAGGACAATAACTAATGTTGGAGGAACAAGCTAAAGTCCTTTAATATCAAGCTTTGTGCTGTTCGTAAGAGTTTTTGCGGTATCAACGATTTGGGAAAACTTCCTCTGAAAACATACGGCGCAGAATTTCGTAGAAGGGTTCACAATACTGTGCTTGTTCGGGTGACAGACAAGCCCCAATCTCCTTACGCAGTAGGTGAGTCATCTGGCTGACGAGTTCCCAACTGACATTCAGTCGAGGGTAAATCATCACGCACAGGGGAAACAGTTCGGTTTCTAGCGCGTGCAAATTGCCTTCCAGCAAACAAACCCACATATAAACCTGAAACATCTCGACATCGCGAACACTTGATGTACGGATACGTTCACTGTTGAGAAGCCCAGAATAACAGCGATAGCGTGGGTAAAGTTCATTTACCCGATCGACTACCCGTTCAGCAATATAGCTCATCTTCGACATTAGCAGGCGAACAGATTGCAGCGGAATCGAATTCGGTGGATGCTTGGCAGCCGCTTGGTATGCGCGTTGCAGTGGCATATATAAATGATCGTCTAGCATCTTGACGTAGCTACCAAAGTTCTCCTGTTCTCCCTCGGGAAGCAATTCCATCAACTGCGTTCCAGTGTAGTGATACTGCATCGCCACAAAGCCAATCACGCGGGGGTCAATTGCTGTAACGTGCTGTCGGACTTGTCCGAGAACTGGACTCACCTTGTTGACTATACGATAGGGCGACAGTTGCTGACTGTAGGCTTCGATCGCAAACTTATAAACTTGATGAATACCACCAGAAATATACCAGGGATCGATCAGATCCGTATCTATAGCGTGTTCAACTAAGGTTTCTGCCAATAGGTAGTCAGTTTTAGTCCAGGATTTTGCACTCACAGAACGCAGGGATGTCAACATTTGTTTTGCCATTCCGATACGCCGTCGTTCGACAAATTTCTCCTCACCCACAATCGTAGCGGCACCGCTTTTCATTTGTTGTAGATACTTTTGCGCGAAGGAAACAGATAAGTCTACCGAAGGTGACAGCGGATCGAATGATGTGGAGCTGAGCAAAGAAGGATTAGTAGTCATTGATTTAGTGTTCATCATGTAATGGTTCAATTAGGATGCTTCCTGAGTCGCAAATTCATTCTTTATCAGCTACAATTGTGCGAATGCCGGAGTAGATTGGATCTAAAATTTGGTAGCAAATGATGGCGATAATAGCGATCGCTCTTGTTTGTTAAAGCATTCGTTCTTAACTATAATCTCCTAAAACTCGAATAGCCAATCGTATAAATACTGAAAAAATATTATATTTTTCGCAGCCATCTGCGAGTCAATACCGTACTTGTAAGTAGACTTTCCAATTAAATAGTTGGCTGACTTTGTGCAACGCCTATATACCGCGCTGGTAAGGCAAAATAACGGCCATATTCGCTGGAATTTATCTCCTTGTTTTGCCTAAATAACGAAGCTAGAGACTGTTATTGTTCAAAATCCGCCTAAAATTGCCTGATTTAACGATCGTGCCAGACAGTGCTGGCTTTATGTACTCAGCACTGTCTGATGTAGTAAATTTTAAATGCACAAAAAACAGAAAATCCCTATTTTCTTTGATATTTTTTCATATTTCAAGCAAGGAAAATTGCTCTGAGAGCTTGGTTTCACAATCAAAACGCTGAAACTTGAGGAGACTGCTGGGGTGCGGCGCTGTTCAAAATCAACCTGTCTGTATTGCAAACCCTACAAACTGGTGAGTTGCGGTGAGTTAAAAAATCAATTGGTGCGGATTGCCAACCTGCAATATTAAGCGTAAGGCACCGGATCTTTTAATCCCAATTCGTCAAAAGCAGCCAGCCGCAGCAGACAAGAATCGCAAACGCCGCACGCACTTTCGCCGCCTGCATAGCAAGACCAAGTTTGCTCCCAAGGCACTCCCAACTTGTTGCCCAATTCAATAATTTCGGTTTTTTTCAGTTCGATCAAAGGTGTGACAATATTAATAGCTTCTCCTTCTCTTCCCTGCTTGGTTCCCAAGCGAAATACTTCCTGCATTGCTTGGATGTAATCGAGGCGGCAGTCGGGATAGCCGGAATAATCTAAAGCGTTGACTCCAATGTAAATTCGCTCAGCTTGTAGGGTTTCGGCGTAGGCGAGGGCAAAGCTGAGAAAAATTGTATTTCTAGCTGGAACGTAGGTAATGGGGATGTTTTGCGACATTTCTGCAAGGTTGCGATCGATCGGCAATTCCATCTCATTATCCGTCAAAGCCGAACCGCCCCACAGCGTCAAGTCAAAGTTTACCACCTGATGCGCCTTAACCTGTGCTGAAAGTGCGATCGCCCGTGCTGATTCCAACTCCCGCCGGTGCCTTTGCTGGTAGTCAAAGGAAATCGCGTAACACTCGCAGCCGTCGGCTTTGGCTTGATACAAAACAGTTGAGGAATCCAGCCCTCCCGACAATAAAATAACTGCTTTCACTTAAAACATCCTCGATCGCATCAGGTTTTATATTTATATCAAATTTGTTGTCACTTGACAAGATAGGACGGCGGTTGAAACCGCGTCTACACGAACAATGTGTTCTTCAACCCGCGCACCATCCGGGTTTTGTTTCTGTCGCTGCGGTTTCAACCGCCGAATCTTCCTGCAACAAGTCGTCTAGTTCGCGGTAATCGGGCAAAATTGTATCAATTTCTCTACCCTGCCGCAAAACTGTGCGATCGCGCTGCGATCTAGATAACAATTCGCTAAAATTCCGCGCCTTAAACAAAATCAAATCTGCGGGTAAACCAACTCCTATTCGTCCCAAATTCGGCAATCCCATTAAGTCGGCTGGTGTGGTTGTGACTGTACGCGGCCAATTTTCCCAAGGCCGATCTAAATGGGCGATGCGGACTGCCATATTCAAGACTTCCAAAACATCGCGATCGCCAAATCCGTAAAACGGATCGCGACAATTGTCGCTAGCCACTGCGACGGGAATTCCTGCTGCTTTAAGTTGGTGCAGCAGCGTCACTCCCCGCCAGCGCGGTGTACGCCCAGATTGTCTGTCTTGCAGGTAAAGGTTGCACATCGGCAAGCTGACAATGCCAATATTTGCTTTTTTGACTAATGTCAAAGTTTCTGTTACTAAGTCTGGCGGTTGTACGGCTAAACTACAGCAGTGTCCGCAGATTATTTGACTTGCAAATTCATGGCGGATGGCGGTTTTTGCTACTTCCCGCAGTGTGGTTGATTTGGGATCGTCGGTTTCGTCGGTGTGGAAGTCGAGGTTTAAACCGCGTTCTCGGGCTAAGCTAAATACGCGATCGAGTTGTTTGTTTAAATCGGGATTCATGTAGGCGACGCCGCCGAGAATGCCGCCGATTTGGGCAATTTTGTCGGCTAATTTTTCGCCTGCGGGTGTCAGGTAATAGTCGAGGGAAACTAGGGAAACTGCTTGCAAACTTAGCCGATCGCGCCCTTCGGCCTGCAACGCTGCAAATACTGCTAAACTAACGGTTCCCTGTTCTCCTGCGCTGTCGATGTGAGTGCGGATCGCGTTGGTTCCGTGGGCGTAGCTGCACTGGAGGGCGAACTGCATCCGCCGGTAAACATCCTCTGCATTCCAGTGTTTTTCGGCATCAGCGCGTACTGTATCGATCGCGCCCGCAAAAGTTCCATCGGGATTGGGCGATCGTTCCCAGATGTGTCCTTTATCCAAATGCGCGTGCATATTCACAAAACACGGGAAAATTAAGCCGCCTTGCAAGTCTACAATGGGGATATCTGGAAGTTGGGATAAAGGTTCCGTAGCTGTGGGGATGATTTGGGCGATCGCGCCGGCGGCAATTTCCAGATCTACCAGACAAAAATTGCGATCGGCTGTTGTGGTGATAGTAGACGCTGAATTGGCGATCGAGTTCATCTCTAGAAGAGATGCGGGTACGCGACCATTTTTTAGCAAATAAGATGTACTTGGAAACATTAAATTTCTGATTTGGTATTTTATTTACAATTAAAAATTACCAGTTATTACTATAGCAACTATTGCTGAAATTGTGAATATCTCTCTATTTTTATATATTCTAGCTCCTCTGCGCCCTCTGCGGTTAAAAAAATCTTATTCAAAAATAAAATAGATAAAACTTTTATAGAAACTTAAGTTAAATATCTAGCTTTATTATTGTCGTCTAGCCATCAGCCATCAACCACAAATGACATTTTTTCATTCGGGTGCTAATTAATGACAAAGTTATCAAAGCTAGTCGTAATTTGGCAGTAACTAAGATTGCGATCGATCCAGTATAATATTTGCCTGAAATTGTGAGGCATATCGGCGTTAAATAAAGCGTTCTCCGCCGTGTAATGTTCGATCGAAGAGGCTGTATGTTCTCGGATTTAGTGACACGGCCAGATTGACACGTTTTCTTGCCGCCAATAGGTGGAACTACGGTTTATATTCTTGGCAATATCGCGAATATTTCTTACCCACAGAAGCAGTTGGCGGTACGGATAGACCATGAATGCAACGGTTCTGACGTGTTTAGTTCGGATATCTGCACTTGTTGCTGTCCAGATTTGGTACGCTGTATCGAAATTTGCATCCAAACGGCACAATCCGGCGGTTCTGGGGTATTGTTTATTTCCGCAAAAAAGGCAGAGCTTTGGGAAAATTAACTAAGTTTTTGGTGTACAATGCCATAAAAAGGCTCGAAGGTGGCGATCGCCCTAATGCGTATTTTACTTGCACGCTAATGTGTTGCACGAGTTCAAGATATGCAGTTTCAAGAACTAATGCCAGACGTGGTGCACTGGTTAGATATCCCTCGCATTGACCGTTTAGTTTCCATAAGCCATCTCAAATACAATGTTATTATCAATTCTGGCATTCAAGTAGTCGATCGCATCCCCATTCCCCAAAATTGGATTCCCGCAGGCGCACAAGTCGAAATCGCCGCCAAAAAAGCCGGCGGCTACTACAGGCCAGACCCTGTGCCAGATGCTACAATTCTTGCAGAAGCGATCGGACGCGATGCAAGGAGATTGAAAGGCAAAAAATGCAAATGTCGGCGAACAGTTGCATCTTTGCCAAATTAAATTTATTACTGGTTTTTGATCGGTCAGGGTAGGTTATGGCTAATTTGCGTTCTACTGTTATCGTAAAAACAGATATTTGCGGATATACCGCCCGAGTTAAAAAATTATCTCAGTCGGACTTAAGTAGTTTGTTGAACGAGCATAAAACTTTTATTTCAGATATTAGCACCAGAAATGAAGGAAGTTTGATCAAAGGAGAAGGTGATTCATTTTGGCTGATTTTTCCCAGCGTCACAGCAGCCGCTATGGCAGCCTTAGAAATGCAGCAAGAATTGAGAACCCAACAATCTAGCAAATCGAACGACGAACGATTAGCTATTCGCGTGTCGATTACCTTGGGAGATGTCTTGCATCAAGATAAAGATATCTTTGGCGATACGGTAAATTTAACAGCGCGTATAGAATCAGTAACTCCCCAGGATGAAATATATTTGTCCCAAGCAGCATGGCTGGCCCTCAACAAAGCAGAAGTGCAAACATCTTTTGTCAACGAGTTTTCTTTGAAAGGAATGAGCGAACCTGAAAAGGTTTACAAAGTTGACCAAAGTTACAAGACGCGAATTGTGGAAAATCAAGCAATAATTAAAGCCGACTTGAGAGGTTTTATAGCTTATCAAGAATCTAATTCCATCAGAGACGTTGAATATTTGCTCACCAACTTCGATACTTTTGAAAAAACAGTTTGTGAAGAATATGGCGGCACAATTCGGAGTATTGTTGGCGATTCCCATTTGTTGACTTTCCCAGAAGCTCACTCAGCCTTAGCCGCCATGGAAAGTTTGTGCGAAAATTGGAAACTTTTTATACACGGCCATAAAATACCTTGCGGTTTGTCTGTGGGAGTTGCTAAAGGAAATTTGTATATATTTCGGTCTTGCACTTACGGAAAAGATATTAACATCGCCGACAGGCTGGAAGACTTAAGTAAAATAGTATCTCCGGCTACCGAAAAAAATTCGGTAATAGTTTCCGATCAAATAAAACGGGAAGTCAGTGGCTCGAAGTGGGAATACAAGCTGATCAAAATCGATAAAAATGCGATCTTAGATAATCTGTTAGATTACAGTCAGTTTGACTTTTTTCAGGAAAATGATGTTTACCGATGTTTAGTGGTTTGACACTCCGCTGCCCTTCTACGATAGTTCGTAGTGCGTCCTGGTGTCCGCAACATGAGAGCGGACACCAGGACGCACTACCAACAAATCTAATTACGGTTAAGGGATCGGACACGATATAACCCTCTTTCGTGAGATAGTGAGGGAGTTGAATTTTTTGTTGATAGTTTCCCCTCTCTAACTGGGTTTATCGAGTCGTAGAAACTCCGAAAAGTTCGATCGACTACTTTCAAGCTCTGTTGAGCTATATCAGTATTCAACTGTTGATAGTTCTCGTTTCCCTAGAAGTAGTAATAGTTACACTCGTAGCGAAGGTGTTTGCCAGATTGGAAGCAATACACTCAGACAGTATAAAACCATACACCGTAAAGGTTTTGACTCAACCGACAGAGTTCTCGCAAGGTGTTAAACTCTTTGGTAGCAAGTCCGCGCATCTGATTTTTTGAGTCAGGTACATAGAACTTTCCCTAGAAATATGGCTAGTTCAGCACAAGCCTAGCCAAAATGTAAAGCCGTGCTTCTAGCACGGGTTTTCAAACCCAAAATTTTCGATGAAGTTGAATAATATTGAGCTAGAGGCTGTAGAATATCTGAGAACGCCGGCTGCGATTCGCCAAAAGTGCGATCGGCTTTTTAACTTAGCCTCCGAAAATAAACTCAATTTCTTCTGTGTCGATTTATCCCAACTCGACAAAGTAGCAAATTATGTAATCGACACAACCCGCCAACAGTATCCCGATTTTAATATTCCGTTTCACAGTCAGTGGCGGCATTTTGAAGCTGGCAACCAACCGCGACTCACCCAATTCGATGCAGCTTTAACAGAATTTTCCCTCATAGAACAAGCTAAGATCAAATTTGATTTAGCAATTGTCAGCGTTTTACTCGGTGCGGGTGCTGGCGCAGATTGGCAGTATTGTGAAGCAGAAACCGAACAAATTTACCGCCGTTCAGAAGGGTTAGCAATAGCCACTTTTCGGATGTTTTGTCAAGGTGTTTTTTCCAGCAATCCAGATTTTCCTTGGCAAGCTGATTTTCGCGGACTTTCTCAATTAAAATTAGAAACCTTAGCGGCCGGATTTCAAGTAAGTCGAGACAATCCGCTAGTTGGTTTAACAGAAAGATTAGAATTGTTGCAGCGTTTGGGGAATGCAATTTGCCAACATCCATTATTGTTTGGCAGCGAGAACCAGCGTCCCGGCAATTTGGCACAATACTTGCTTGACAGTCGGGTTTCTGGAATCAAAACTGTGGATTGTGCTGAAATATTGAGCGCTGTTTTGACAGGTTTTGGGGAAATTTAGCCGGGAAGATATGTCATTGGTGGCGTTAATTTAGGTGATGTTTGGCGGCATCGGGCTTTGCAAGGAGAAAATCTGGGAGATGAATTTGTGCCGTTTCACAAACTCTCGCAGTGGTTGACTTATTCGCTGTTGGAACCGCTACAAAAACTCGGTTTGTACGTCGTCGGATTGGACGAGTTGACGGGATTGCCGGGGTATCGTAACGGCGGTTTGTGTTTGGATATGGGGCTGCTACGGGCACAAGATTCGGCTGTTTTTCAACGGAGGTATTTGCCGGGTTCGGAAGTTGTAGTAGAATGGCGATCGCTCACGGTGATTCTTTTAGATAAAATTGCCACAGCTATGGGAGAAAAGCTGCATTTGAGTGCGACAGAATTGCCGCTGGTGAAGATTTTGCAGGGAGGAACTTGGGCGGCGGGGCGGAAAATTGCGACAGAATTGAGGGCTGGTGGAGTACCGCCAATTCACATTGAAAGTGACGCGACTGTGTTTTAGAAGGAAGAAGGAAGAAGGAAGAAGGAAGAAGGAAGAAGGAAGAAGGAAGAAGGAAGAAGGAAGAAGAAATAAGGTTTGTAGTGAGGACTTTAGTCCTCAGACTTTTATGCGGACTAAAGTCCTCACTACAAACCTAATATCAATTTTTAAAGGTCATGTAACAGTAGCTAAAGCCGATCAAATGTAATCCCATCCGGTTAGAGATACTATTGTTATTGTTAAAAAGCATTCAATATAAGTGCAATGTTTTTATTTAAAAGTATCACAATTATCATAAATCCTACAACTCAGTTATTGTTTTATGTGCTGCCATAGCCGAGCGATTGAATTCAATTCTAGGCTGTATAGTGCTTGTTAAAAACTCAGTATACTGCATCATTAACTTTTTTGTTACTCTAATGCTTTGGTACTTTTAATTTTGCTTTCATGCGATAGTGTAAATGCTTGTGCAATGTTTGATATTTAACTGATATTTGATAGTTGTCTTCTACCCATGCCACAATTTCTTTGTAAGTTGTAAACTCACAGGAATCCTCACTTAATTTTTTGGCAATTCCTGCTATTACTGCTGAGGGAATTATTCGGGGTCTACCAGTCGCTTGTCGTATTTTCAACAGTTCTGGCAGACCACCATCACTATATTGTTTCAACCATCTATGTACAGTAATTCTATGTACACCTAAACGTTCAGCTACATCTGTAAGGCTTTGGCTGTATCCAGTCTTTAACCAATAAAGTGCCTGAATTTTTGAGCGATTAGTCAAGGCTCGTTGCTGCGACAGAAGTAGTTTTAATTCGTTGGCTGTTAAATCAATTCTTTCTTGGTAGTTTACTTTCATCGAATATTCCTCAAAGCCTAAGCATCATTGTAGCCTATTTTTCGGGAAATTATATAAGTCTTAGTAGTTATCATTATTCGCACACCGATGACCCGATTTCTGTACGAAACCGGGCCATCGGTGTTATGTTTTTTTTAGCGGTTATGCTTAGCGGCAAGTGCGATATTTGACGTGATAAACTAAACCGCGATGGGCTAAATCGAAGGAGTCAACGGTTGCTGTGCCGGCACCGCGGGCTGTCATCGCAGCATTGACTCGCATATTTACACTGTCGCCGCAGCGAGACCAAACATCTGCTACAGTGGCTAGGCTATCTCGAACGTTGTAGTTCGTTTCGCCGTTGAAAGTGCGAGAAAAAACGGGGCCCTTGGTTCCAGCAAAAAAGTATTCTGCTCTGAGGTTTCCGCTGGTTTTAGGAGCAACGTAACCGCGATAATCGGCATCGTAGATCGAAATTTGGAAGCCTTGGGGTACTTTGATGGGAATGCTCAAATTGCAGCTTTTCCGGGTTTCTGATGAGACATTTCCTTGGGCTACAAATTTATCAAATAGGATGCTGAGTTCTTGACCGTCGGGGCTGACGCTGACGCTGGCTGAGCGGTCTGGGCAACCGCTACCGCCGTAGCTTGCACCTAATATTTGAACTGATGGAGTAGCAGCAAGGGCGGGGCTGATAGCAGCAGTGGTTAATACTGTGGCTAGCAAGAGTTTTACAAATTTCATGGAGGTTCTCCTTAATAAGTTAAGTTGTGTGTTAGAAGCAGCCTAAAAAATTTAAACTGAATTTAGGTAAGGTTTTTTAAACTTGGATGTGACGGCATTCCTCTTGAGAGATGAAAAGCTGTTCAAGCCAAGCTGATTACCTCAATTGCAGATAAGAGAGCAGGTTTTTTCGATTGGTGAATTAATCGAAAAAAATGTTTTCTGGTGATACTTTCTAAGATTCATATCTGTTGGTGAATGTTCCGGAAGATTCTTGTGCGAAACTCCGGATATGCGTTATTGGGCTGTTTTGGAGCGGGAGACAGCGAGGGAGACCAGTCGGGAGGCTTTTGGGGCGGATCTGCGTTCCCGTAGGGCTATATTGACCGGGACTTGGAGATGCGCCGATCGCCTTTATTGCCCTTTGTAAATTGAATTAAATATATTTTTGCTGTATATGCTAATACATTCATTTAACAAAACTTTGTTAACATGAATCTTGGTTTGATATTGCCATAATTTGTAATTTGTTACATTCTTATGTCAGGAAAAACCTATATATAGCAAGGATTACAGGATTCTTAAGATTTTATTCACAAATTGCATTATCAAGATGTATTTACTGCATCTAATCGTTAAATTCTATGTATTTAGTATAACTAATGGCAGCAATTACTACATAAAATAGAGGTATGATGCTGACTGATTACGATCGACTAATAACTTTTTTTGAACGAGGAAAAAAACAATGGAGACTACAGCACAGAAAGAAGCCCCACATCAGCCTGTTGAGGAAGTGAAAATTAACGATATCAACAGCTTGGAGTTTGAGCTTTGGGCTAAAGCGGTCAAACGACAGATGATTGCAGCACTCTCGAAAAAGAGCGCATTATAACATCTCGGGTTTTTTGTGTGCAAGTGGTGTAAATTAACTTAACAAAATTGTTGTCTGCATTGTTGTCCGATCTCTATAGGGGGAGATCTAGAGAAGAGGGGGAGAGGGGGAGAGGGGGAGAGGGGGAGAGGGGGAGAGGGGGAGAAGAAAACTTTTTACTTCTTCCTTGTTTTGAACGCACGGGTGGCCGGAAACTGGGTTTTTTTGCGGAAATACTTCTGTTGCGACGGGCAGAAATGGTGAAAAAACAGGTTTCTTTGTGCCAAGAGTGCGTCCGTGAATTTTCCCTCTGCCGAAGGTTTTTCCAGGATTACGATCGCTTGTCAACCGCTGCTAGCAACCGCAGATTTCCGTCTTGAATCTGCACTGCTTTCACGGTTCCCACAGCGACTCTTTGTTGACCGTTAGCCATCGCTACCTCTATCTTAATCTTGGGGTCAGCCTGCAAGCCCAGGCGCCCCCACAACCACTTGATTTGAGTAGCAGGAAAAGAGCGGACTTCTACATCTGCAAAGGGGGGATTAACCCAGCGGGTTCCGTCGTAAAAACTGGCTACTTGTACCTGATACCAAACTTGTTCTCCGGTCAGTTTTAACTCGTTTTTCGCTTCTGGTTCCAGCCACTCAGCGGGATTGATACTGCTAATTAAAGTAGCAGAACCCATAATTTGACTTTTGTGGTCTTCTAAATTTTCAGCTTGAGAAACTGCTTCCTCAAGTTTATTGACCAAATTGCGAATTCTACTTCGAGTTTCGCTGTCAGTATCTGGTTGCTGGTCGAGCCAATTCATCGCTTCGCGAGTTCCGTCTTGTGAGGCTACAATCAGGGTGCCCCAAGCTTTGACATCGGCGTCAGCGGCGTTGACTCTCAAGGCGGCGTCTACGCGGTTCATGATCCGTCCGCCTTCATTTTTGAGCGTTGTGGCAATTTCGTGAGTGTTGCTGGGATCGGCTTCAAATACTTGCAAAGCTTGACTCCAGCGGCCGTCGATTAATTGTGCGAGCACTTGTTGGCTGGGACTGGCCCAAGATGCGATCGCCTGAGCACGGGTAATTTTAGCATGAAATTCGATCGTCTCTAGTTGAGCTTGGGCGACTGCGGGCCAATTCTGACCGGCTTTGGCTTTAGCCGATCGCATGACATTTAATCCCGGAGACCAAAGTCCGCTTTTTGCCAGCCGCAGCCCATTTTTATAAGTCTGGTCATTGAAGGCAAATTCTTCTAAGGAAATCGCGGTTAATTGAACTGGGTTCGGCAGAAATTTGCGCGGGCCAATTTGATAAATGGTAAATTGCGGTTCTAAACCAATTGTTTGGTCGATCGCCAACTGGGGGTTTTGCCCCTTAACAATTTGCTGCCAATTCGGCGCTTGTCCACCTGCACTCGCCCAATCCAACAGCGAGATTAAATGATTTTGACTGGGGTTGTAGCGAACGACTTGTCCGTAGGGAATTTTCTTGTCGCCCCGCACGAGTTTACCGCTGACATTAAACCAAATGCCCAATTCGGGGGGCTTGCCGTCAAAGCGGCGGAGTTCTGTCAGCGGTAGCGACTGATTTGAGGCTTGATTGTTGGACTCAGAGTCATCCAAAGAAGCAATGACAAAAGATTCCGCCGGGCCTTCTATATTGACTGAACTGGCTAGCTGAAAATACTGTACGGTATCGGAATCGCGATCGGGAAGTTGCACCCGCTTGTACACGCGAAGTTCGACAATTTGACGGCAAGGATTTTTGCAAACTGTAGAAGCATTAACTGTTCTTTCTACCATCACCGGCAACAGCAAATCGGAAATAGAATTATCTGCGGATTTCTCAACAGGAAGCGGCAGGGGTTCGCCGGTGATGAATCCCAATTTGCGGATGCTGGCTTTGATTTGATCGAGAGTTTGGATGGTATCTCTGCTACCTGTAGGCAAGCGCGACCATCCAGGTACAAACTGAGAGATCAATCTGTTGCCGTTGGGATCGACAATTAGCTGGTAACTCAGCCAAGCGCCGCCTCCCATCAAAGCTGCACAGCCGCACAAGACGCTGAGGGCTGTCAAATTAGCTACGAGTCTTTTCCAGGGATATCTGGCGGGAGTTGGGGCACCGGGTATGGGAAGCTGGGACTCTTGAAGTTTTTTGGCGCGTCGGTTTTGGCGGCGGCGTCTTGTGGGAGGAGGAGCAACTTTGGGATTTTCTGGGGGTTTGGGTCGATTTTTTGAGGAGTTTATTTTGTGTTCCATCGTCGAAATTTTAGAATTTAGATTTTAGAATTTAGAGTTTAAAATTGGAATAGCCGATCGTACTGCCGACCTATGATATCCCAGGTATATTGGCTTTCCACGAGCGATCGCGCCCTCAGAGACAGTTCCTGTCTTAACTGATAATTTTCAAACAAACTGGTAATCGCCTCAACATACTCCTGAACTTCGTTTGCCCGCAAGGCCCTTGTCGGGGAAAGCCCGCCACCGGCGGCTAAACCTTCCAAACCTCGATCGCTAGCAACTACAGGCGTTCCCGCAGCCATCGCCTCCAAAGTTTTATTTTTAATCCCAAAACCAATCCGCATGGGCACCACACAAACAGCAGCCTGATGCAAATATTCTGCCACCCTTTGCACCCTGCCTACTACTTGAATTCCCGGAAGTTTCCCCAAGGCGAGGACTTCGGGGACTGGCGAGGTACCGACTAGGGTGAGGGTAGCATCGGGATACCGCTGCTGCAACTTTGGGAGTACCTGCAAACTGAGAAACCTGGCCGCGTCTATATTGGGCAAATTGTTCATGGCGCCTGCAAAGATTAAGGTGTGTCCTCCTGGATCGATCGCGCGATAGGGAAATTCTGCCAAATCCACGCCGTTAGGAATCACATCAATGGGAGGTACAAAAAAATCTGCTTTCCCTCCGAGGCCCTCCGAGGACAGCAATTCTAGGAGTTGCTGCTTATCTGTGGATGTGGTGGCGACAATGCGGGAGAATTTGGTACAGTAGCGTTTTTCGTAGCGGGCGAGTAGCGGTAAATTTAGTCGATCGCGCAGAGGGTTTTGGGAAGTCCCGGTAGCTAACATTTCCCTGCAAGTTCCCCAAACGGAACTGTGAATGTTTGCAACTGTTAGCAGTTTTTGCCGCCATTCTGGACGCACGTAAATCTCGTTAACGCTGTGTTCGCAGGTAACAGCATCGCATTTGCCTGCTATGACTAAATTGTCTGCCCAATTTTGCATTGCTTGAGAGTAGCTGGAGAGTACGTTCGGAGGCGTCCCGGACAATAAAAATTGACTAAAACGCCGGATTTTTCCAGTTATCCCGGTTGAAACTGTCCCAGGAGTCTCAAAAACTGCCAATTCTGTGACTTGCCCTCGCAATGCGTCGATTTGTGCATCGGTGACATCGGGCGATCGCACAGTACCGAGAATTACATCATGCCGCCGGCTCAAGTATTGCAACAAATTAAATGTCCTTACCTGAGTTCCTCCGCGGCTTGGCGGATAGGGAAAAGTCGAGGAAAGCATTAAAATTTGCATGGGATGTTGAATAAATAAAGTTGCCGCTGTCGCGATAAAATTGATTGATAAAACTTTTTTAACAATCTTCCCACCTATGGACGAATTATCTGTTAAGGCGCTGCTCGAAGACTTGAAAAAGTCTGACGAAAGCGTGCGCGATCGGGCTACTACAGAACTCTGGCGCACTTGGTTTAACCAAAAGGGTGAGTACGGGATGCAAGTTCTCAGGCGATCGCAAGTTTCGCTAGATGCAGGAGATGTTCGGCACGCTTTGGATTTGCTGACAAAACTGATTGCGGAAGCGCCGGATTTTGCTGAAGCTTGGAACCGGCGGGCCGTACTTCACTATACCCAAGGAAATTATAAAAGGTCGATCCAAGATTGCGAAACAGTTCTCCAACTGAATCCGGTGCATT
Organism: Microcoleus sp. PH2017_12_PCY_D_A; assembly: GCF_020738565.1. NCBI lineage: Bacteria > Bacillati > Cyanobacteriota > Cyanophyceae > Oscillatoriales > Microcoleaceae > Microcoleus > Microcoleus sp. PH2017_12_PCY_D_A. The sequence continues at coordinate 30,151 of NZ_JAEQCI010000060.1, forward strand.
TTGGGGCATTGCACGGTCTGGGTTTGTGCTACGCTGCTCTGGGAGAATACAGAAGTGCTATTCGAGCTTTTCGCCGCGCTTTGGAAATTCAACCTTTTGCTTTGGTGAATCAAAGGTTAATTCTTGAATGTACGGCTCGTTTAAATTAAAATACATAGCGCATAGGGCATTGGCCAAACAGGGCATTGGCCAAACAGGGCATTGGGCATTGGTGGTTTCTTTCCCTGGACTGAAGTGCGAATTTTTTCCACAATCTAAAATTGAAAATAGTCGTAGTGCCGAAAATTAGTGTTTGCATTCCTACTTGCAATCGAGTGAATTTGCTGGCTAGTGCGATCGCCAGCGTGCTAGATCAAACTTATACAGATTTTGAATTAATTGTCTGCGATGACGGTTCGACGGACACGACTGCGCTGTTGATGTCGGAATTTGTCGATCGCCCGATTCGCTACATTCGCCACCCGCAGAATATCGGTAAAAGCAATAATATGCGATCGGGCTTTGCAGCGGCTAGGGGCGAATATTTTATCAAGTTTGACGATGACGATCGCCTCAGCGCGCAATTTCTAGAGCGGACATCTGCTATTTTAGATAAAAACCCCAGCATTGATTTTGTTAGTACCGACCATTGGGTCATTGATATCAACAACAACATTGACGAAAACCAGACACAACTGAATTCGCAGCGGTGGGGCCGCACTGAGTTGTCGTCTGGAATGATTGAAGATTTACTTGCTACAGTTTTTCTGAGACAAAGTTTGCAAATAGGCGCAACTTTGTTTCGACGCCGCGCGCTGGAAACAGTCGGATTTCTGCGGCCGAATTGGCAAAATTGCGAAGATAACGATTTGTTCGTAAGACTTGCAATTGCGGGCAAAAAGTGCTATTACTTGCCCGAGCTGTTGATGGAGTATCGATTTCATCCAGGACAGCAAGGATGCGATCGGGCAATTCCCTATTTAAGCGATAAATTGCGCTATTTGACCAGCTACGAATTTGAGTCCGAGAAGTTGGAAACAGTCAGGCTCAAGAGGATTGCAGAAACTCAATTAGCGCTTGGTTTGCGGTTGATTGAGGTGGGTGAAACGGCAAAAGGGCGGCGGATGGTGCGAGCTGGAAAGTCGGTTTCTGAGGCGAAAATGTGGGCGGGTTTGGGATTGTCGCTGCTGCCCGAAAAGTGTCGGGGGAGGGCTTTTGCGGCTGTGCGGGAATTGTTGAAACGCGAGTTGTGAAAGATGAAACGGCGGTTGAAACCGCCGAGTCTTTTATACTGACATTATACGAATGCGTCTTTCACAATACTCCTGACTCTAATTGGTCTAAATAGATAAATTCAGGAGCTTTGACTCCCGCTTCCTCTCTAATTTTAACCAATGCAGGCGACTCAAAAAATGCCCTGGCATCTGCTGTTGATGTCCACGCGGAGAAATGAACAATTTTGTTGGGTTCATTCTCATACTTCAAAACCTGATAGGAGCGCTCGCCAGCTTCTTTGCGGATATTTGCAGCATTGTCAAATACCTTTTTCCAAGCTGCATAATTTTCGACTTCATGAATAATTAAGACATATTGCATAGCAGTCAGATTTTCTGATTATTTCAAAACGTCAAGGGTTCGGCTTACTCCTCTTCTTCCTCAGCACTGTCCTCTTTAAATCCCAACCACAAAAGTATTACCTCTTCTACTTAAAGCATTTTCTCGGATGTCAGACTTCCCAATTTGCGTAGAAGCTTTGCATGAGGGATTGTAATCATATTTTGTACGTCAAATACTCCTTCTCGGAGGAACTTATTTTTGACTTTTACCTCAAATCTTGAACCGCGTAGACTTGTTGTATGTGGCACTAGAGTAGCTAAGGCCCGGTCTTGATTTAAAGCAGGAATACTCACGACCAAACATGGTCTGACTTTCGCAATATAACCTAGATCGACTAATCATATTTCACCACGATCTGGACTATTCATATACGGATTCTTCCTCATCTAACTCTAGAAAAATTCCCTCAGCATTCAGAACTAAATCGTCATCAGACAGGGGCGGAAAGTCTAAATCGACAGTCCGTTTCAAAATTTCCAATACCAAATCTAACCGTTCTGAGTCTGTTAATCGCTCAAAGGTATTCAAGAGTTCTTCTACTAAAATAGTCATAGCTTTTTCCCTAGACTTGCTTATAGCATAGCACAGGTTTTAAGTAGACCAACCTAAAAAAACATAACAGCCAGCTCCCCGCAGCACTTTAAGGCTGCGGGGTTCTAACATCGATCGCGCTTTCCACTAAAGTAGTACACAGTGCCCGATCGCAGTTTTTCCTAAATATCGTGTTTATATTGTCTGAAATTCCGACTGTCTGGTTACAAATTTCCCTCGTGGGAGCCTGGTTGGGCGTGATTTTGCTGGTGGCTGAAGGGTTAAATCGCTTTACTGCTGTCGGTGCCGAGGTATCGCGCAAGGTGGTTCACATCGGTACTGGAAACGTGATTTTGCTGGCTTGGTGGCTGCAAATACCCGACTGGGTGGGGATTTCGGCTGGTTTTTTGGCTGGTGCGATCGCCCTAATTTCCTACCAAGTGCCGATTTTACGGAGTCTTAACAGTATCAACCGCAAGAGTTTCGGGACTTTTTTCTATGCTGTGAGTATCAGCCTTCTCGTCGCTTGGTTTTGGCCGATGCAACATCAGGAATACGCTGCTTTGGGCATTTTAGTGATGACTTGGGGGGACGGATTGGCCGCTGTCATCGGGCAGAAATACGGCAAACATCTTTATCGAGTTTGGGGAATGCAGAAGAGTTGGGAAGGTTCTGCAACTATGTATTTGGTGAGTTTTGCTGTTAGCAGTTTGATTTTGCTCTTCGTGCAAGGCAATGTTTGGCAAACTTGGGCGGTGTCGGCTGTTGTGGCTTTGGTTGCTGCTACTTTGGAGTCGGTGTCTAAGTTGGGAATTGATAATTTGACTGTACCAATCGGCAGCGGGGCGATCGGCTTTTTCCTAAATCAATTATGGGTAATGGGTTCGTAGTGAGGACTTCAGTCCTCATAAAAAGAAGGACTGAAGTCCTCACTACAAACTTATAACGGCAAAACCCCAGCTAAACAAAGCTTAGCTGGGGAAAATTCAAGATATTTCAAAGTAGTTGAAAAATTTACCGTTATTGTGTGAGACGAATGTCTTTGCCTACCTCGCTAGAAAAGCCCGATCGGCTTTTCATCTTTCCCATTTAGAACCTTTGGGTGGCTTACGTTCAAAAGGCTGAACGCCAGTAGCCGGATAATCGTCATCGCTCCGTCTAAAAATTCTCGATGCAGCTTCCGAAACGTAACGCATTGCGCCTACCACAGATTTAGAAAGATTCATAAGAACCGCCTCTCTTTTCTGGCTGTTGATACTTTATAGATTAGTCTGAGTTTCTGCCCTGCGATCGCTCTAGCAATATTTGTTTGAATTACTTATTAGTCTGCAACATCGAAGCAAACTGAAGCTTTTATAAATTCAGTGTTTTGGACGATCGCCCCAGTCTCCTGGTATATTTTTCTTTGCTCAACCCAAACAATCACAACCTTCAGAAACCAGATTTTTCAAGGCTGTTTAACCGCTGCAACGAAATATTTTCCTCAAATTTCCTCAAAAAACCGCGGCGATCGAGTTCTTTGGGTTAATTGCTGAGATTGTTAAGTTAGTCGTTTTAATTGATTCTACCATAATAGATATCCGGCAATCAACCTCAAACTCTCTATTTAACGCGGTTATCAAGAATTTGCTTAGATGGTGTCAGCAATCTTAATCAAACCTTTACAAAAATATATGGTATTTATTACTATAATTAAGAAAACAAAGTTTGTCCGGGGTTTTTAGCTATGAAAACTGCGACAGAAAGCCTGCACCTCACAGGTTTTGAGGAAATCTTAGAAGATCGGGAATTGACGGTTTCTCCAGCAGATTACAGCCTGTTGACCGATCTCTACCAGCTAACGATGGCGGCTTGTTACGTCGGGGAAGGCCTCGACGATCGCCCTGCGAGTTTTGAATTGTTCGCGCGGAGGCTACCAGAGAGTTTTGGTTATGCGATCGCCATGGGTTTAGCCCAAGTTCTAGACTATCTGGAGAAATTGCGGTTTTCCCCGGCGCAAATTCAGGCTTTGCAGTCCACCGGAATTTTTGCTGGGGCCCCGGAGCGATTTTGGACTCTACTCGCCACAGCCCGCTTTACTGGCGATGTTTGGGCGGTACCCGAGGGGACGGCGGTATTTGCCAACGAACCTCTATTGCGAATCGAGGCTCCTCTGTGGCAGGCTCAGTTAGTCGAAACTTATTTGTTGAATGCGATCAATTATCAAACTTTAATTGCGACGCGGGCTGCGCGGCTGCGAGATGTGGCGGGCCCGGAGGCTAAGTTGCTGGAATTTGGGACGCGCAGGGCTTTTGGGCCTCAAGCTGCTGTGTGGGCGGCGAGGGCGGCTTTGGCTGCTGGGCTCGATGGTACTTCTAATGTTTTGGCTGCTTTGAAGTTGGGCCGCAAACCTGTGGGTACTATGGCTCATGCTTTGGTAATGGCTGTGTCGGCTCAAGAAGGCAGCGAAGATGAGGCGTTTGCAGCTTTTCACCGCTATTTTCCCGGCGCACCGCTATTGATCGATACTTACGATACTGTGGCGGCGGCGCGGATTTTGGCATCGCGAGCAAACAGCGGTGAAATGCCGTTGCAAGGCGTGCGGCTGGATTCGGGGGATTTGGTAAAATTGTCGCGGGAAGTGCGATCGATCCTTCCGGGGGTGCCAATTATTGCTAGCGGTGATTTGGACGAACACGAAATTGCTAAATTAAAAAGTGCCGGTGCTTGCATTGACGGTTACGGTTTGGGAACGAAGTTGGTCAGCGGTTCCCCTGTCAACGGTGTTTATAAGTTGGTCGAAATAGACGGGATGCCCGTGATGAAAGAGGCCAGCGGCAAGGTAACATATCCAGGAAGAAAGCAAATTTTTAGAACCGTGAAAGATGGAGCAATTATCGGCGATTGTTTGGGACTAACAGTAGAAGAAAATCATAATTTTGCTTCTCGCATACCATTGATGCAATTGGTTGTCAAGGATGGCAAACGAGTCCAGGAGCCGGAAAGTTTGGAGGCGATCGCCAAACGAACTGCGGCTTCTGTCGCCAGTCTGCCTGCACAAACTCGCCAACTAAATAACCCGATTTCGCCGCCAATGGAAATTTCTACCGATTTGCAGAGTCTAACTCAAAAAACGAAAAAGAGTCATTAGTTATTGGTCATCATTCATCATTCATTAGTTATTGGTGTCAAGTTCCGACTAAAATTCATGAAATATCTCGCTTCTACAAAGCGTCTAGATCCCCCTAAATCCCCCTTAATAAGGGGGACTTTGAAAGCTTACAGTCCCTCCTTTGTGAGAGGAATTCGATCGCTCTTGTCCCCCCCTTTTTAAGGGGGGTTAGGGGGGATCGAGAGGTTAATCATCAAACAGCAGGCTTTGAACTACGTTTGATAATTAAGTTGACACCCTTGGTTTATTAGTATTTATTTCAACTCCCAATGCCCAATTCCCAATGCCCAATTCCCAATTCCCCATTCCCCATTACCAATTCCCTATGCAAAAAATTGCCTTGTTTGGAACCAGCGCCGATCCGCCGACAGCCGGACACAAAACAATCCTGAATTGGCTTTCTCAGCATTTTGATTGGGTAGCAGTTTGGGCGTCGGACAATCCTTTCAAGTCGCACCAAACATCCCTCGAACACCGATCGGCAATGCTGCTGTTAATCATTCAAGAAATTAATTCGCCCAGACACAACCTTTGCTTGCATCCAGAACTCAGCAGCCCGAGGACGCTAGAAACCGTGGAACAAGCAAGATTGCAGTGGCCGGATGCAGAGTTGACGATGGTAATAGGCTCCGACTTGGTGGGACAACTGCCTCGCTGGTACAAATTTGAACAGTTGTTAAAAGAAGTAGAGTTGTTGATAGTACCGCGCCCTGGTTATCCATCAGAACAGTTAGATTTGTGGCAGTTGAGGCGCATGGGTGCAGAAGTGGCGATCGCATCTTTGAACGCTCCCGATGTTTCTTCAACTTCCTATCGCGAAACAGGAGACACCGAAGCCCTAACTCCGACTATCGAAGATTACATTAATCGGGAGCATTTGTACGCATGGCACGAGGCACAAAAAAGAGCGAAGGTTGCTCGTTAGCTGACTTTAAAGTAGGAGTAGATAATGTAATTTTCTCCGTCGATACCGTACAGAACCGCTTGTTAGTGCTGTTGGTAATGCGACAAGACGAACCATTTATCGATTCTTGGAGTCTTCCCGGTACTTTGGTACGGCACGGAGAGTCTCTGGAAAATGCAGCTTACCGGATTTTGTCGGAGAAAATTAGAGTAGAAAATTTGTATCTGGAGCAACTGTATACTTTTGGAGAACCCGGGCGGGATCCGAGAGAATTCACCAGGGGCGATCGCTATCTTTCGGTGAGTTATTTTGCTTTGGTGCGGTTTGAAGAAGCTGAATTGATTGCTGGAAGTGTAGTTGCGGGCGTCGGGCACCGCGTCGGCGGCATTGCTTGGTATCCCGTCCAACAAGTTCCTAAGCTAGCCTTCGATCACAATCAAATTCTCGAATACGGATACCGGCGACTCCGCAACAAACTTGAATACAGTCCCGTAGCTTTTGAAGTTTTGCCGGAGCTTTTTACTTTGAGCGATCTGTATCAATTGTATACTACTATTTTGGGGGAAAATTTTTCTGATTATTCTAATTTTAGAGCTCGATTGTTGAAATTGGGCTTTTTGTGCGATACCCGTGTTAAGGTTTCGCGAGGTGCAGGGCGCCCTGCTAGTTTGTACCGCTTTGATGCTGCCGCTTTTGCTCCTTTCAAAAATAAGCCGCTAGTGTTTATATAGCTGTTCCTTGGATGACCTCGCCTAAAAATGGCAGCCACCGACGCTTGCTGAGAAGCGATCCCCAAATTTTAGACTAAGAGTTCAATTTCTCAGATTAATTCGTAGAGTCAATCTAAAATCTAAAATCTAAAATCTAAAATCGACTGACATTCCGAGTTCAATTGAGTAACATGAGAAAACAAGCTATTGAGGAGTGCAGCAGATGAAAAATCCTGATGAATGTGCCAATATTCACGAGGTTCGCGAGGAAATTGATATCATCGATCGAGAAGTGATCGATGCTTTGAGCAAGAGATTTCAATACGTCATCGCAGCAGCCCGGTTCAAAACGAGTGAAGCTAGCGTTAGAGCGCCCGATCGCTTTCAGGCTATGTTACAACAGCGACGCGAGTGGGCTTTGGAATCGGGTTTGAATCCTGATGTGGTAGAAAATATTTACCGGGATTTGGTAAATTATTATATTGAGGAAGAGTTGAAGCATTACAAATCTGAGTAATGTTGGCCTATATTCAAATCTAGGAGTATAGGAAATTGAGTCCGCCCGCGCGGACTGCTAGCAAGATTTATTAAGTGATTTGGTAATATGAAAATTGCGATCGCACAACTCAACCCTACTATTGGTGATATCTGTGGCAACTCCAACCTAATTCTGGAGGCGGCGAAACAAGCGCAGATTGAGGGCGCAAACTTATTGCTAACACCGGAACTTTCCCTGCTGGGTTATCCGCCCCGCGATTTGTTGATGGATGCGAGTTTCATTGCAGCGGCAAGCGCACAGTTGCAGCAACTGGCGCGAGCTTTGCCGCCGGAGTTGGCAGTCATTGTCGGCACTCCCATACTTAATATTGAGGGTGTTAAATTAGGCGGAAAGTCATTGTTTAACAGCGCTGTTTTGTTGCAAAATGGCGCAGTTCAACAAGTTTTTCATAAACGCTTGTTGCCTACCTATGATGTATTTGATGAAGATAGATATTTTGAACCGGGAAAAAGCAGCCGTTACTTTACTATTGGCGAACTCAAAATTGGCGTGACAATTTGTGAGGATTTGTGGAACAATGAGGAGTTTTGGGGTAAACGCAGTTACGCGGGCGATCCTATTTCCGATTTGGCAAAATTGGGCGTGGATTTAGTTGTGAATTTGTCGGCATCGCCTTATTCTGTCGGGAAGCGGGGAGTGCGATCGGCGATGTTGCAGCACAGTGTCATCCGTTCAGGAATACCGATTGTTTACGCTAATCAGGTAGGGGGAAATGATGATATTATTTTTGATGGTAGCAGTTTTGCGGTGAACCGTCAGGGGAATTTGATTCAAGTATTGGCTTCTTTTGAAACTGATTTTGCAGTGCTGGAATATGATGAAAACAAACAAGATTTGCTCGGGGGTGGGAACAGGCAAGATGCCCGTTCCACAAGTGATTTAATTTCCACAACTGATTTAAGTTTTGAACCGCCATTCGGGGATGCGGAAATTTGGGCTGCTTTGGTTTTGGGAGTCCGAGATTATGTTCGCAAATGCGGTTTTTCTAAGGTTGTACTTGGTTTGAGTGGCGGGATAGATTCGGCTTTGGTGGCGGCGATCGCCAGTTGCGCGATCGGGCCCGAAAATGTGCTGGGGGTGCTGATGCCTTCTCCTTACAGTTCGGATCATTCGGTTAATGATGCTTTGGAGTTAGCCCGAAATCTCGGAATTGCGATCGAACTATTGCCGATCGGCGATTTGATGAAAACTTACGATCGCACTCTTGCCGATTTGTTTCTCAATACCACTTTCGGGATTGCCGAGGAAAATATTCAATCGCGCATTCGCGGCAATCTGTTGATGGCGATTTCTAACAAGTTCGGACATTTGCTGCTTTCCACTGGCAATAAGTCGGAAATGTCGGTGGGTTACTGCACTCTCTACGGCGATATGAATGGCGGATTGGCAGTCATTTCCGATGTACCGAAAACTCGCGTTTATTCCCTTTGTCGGTGGCTGAATGCGGGCGGATATGTAGGGGCTGTACCCCCGTCCTCGGATCGAGAAATTATTCCAGTTAATATTATCAATAAAGCGCCGAGTGCTGAACTGAAACCGGGACAAGTTGACCAAGATTCTTTGCCTGCTTACGATGTTTTGGATGACATCTTGCAGCGGTTAATAGAAAATCACGAATCTGTCCAACAAATCATCGCTGCGGGACACGATGCTGCGGTGGTTAAACCTGTAGTAAAATTAGTCAGGCAATCGGAGTTTAAACGGCGACAAGCAGCCCCGGGTTTGAAAATTAGCGATCGAGCTTTTGGTACCGGTTGGCGGATGCCGATCGCCAAATCTTCCTCTTATGAAACGCATCATTAAACGCAAAATGGTTAACATCGGCGGTACTTTCGGCTTCGATTTTCTCCTGGGAACTCCCGGAAACGATACGATGAGAGGATTTGCGGCGAATGACACTGTTCAAGGTTTGGCGGGGAACGACCTAATTTTTGGCGATCGCGACAATGACTCGATCGCCGGAAACGAAGGCGCCGATACGCTGTTTGGAGGCCAGGGTAGCGATACAATCTATGGAGGACAAGGTGAAGATGCGATTAATGGCGATCGGGGTAACGATTTGCTAATCGGCGGCGAAGGCAAAGATATCTTGACAGGAGGCGCCGGCGATGATTTATTTGTGCTAGAAAATACATCCCCTGCACCTACTGTCGCCCAAGCCGATGTAATTGCAGATTTTGGCAGCGGCAATGATAAAATTGTCTTGACAGAAGGCATAAAGTTTAGCGATTTGAATATTTCTGTTTCTGATAACCAAACTGTGATGCAAAATAAAAATTCTGGCAACTATTTAGGAGTCATTTCGGGAAGATTTAATCTGACTGAATCCAACTTTATATCGCTGTTTGGCGGGATAGATACGGGTCAACTTTTGCCAGTTTCGGTGAATGCGATTGTGGGCGCGGGCGCGATCGGGCTAGAAGTGGCAAAAACTCCCCAAGAACAAGCAATTGGGTTAATGTTTCGCACAGAATTGCCCGATGACAGGGGAATGCTGTTCCCGATCGCCCCAGCGCGAAACGTGCGTTTCTGGATGAGAAACGTGCAAATCGATCTCGATATGATTTTTCTGCGCGAAGGCATCGTGCAGGCGATAATTCCCAACGTACCGCCCTGTTTCAGCGACGCCTGCCCCAACTACGGCCCCGATGTTCCCGTTGACGGAGTGATCGAGCTCAAAGGTGGCAGGGCGGCCGAGTTGGGATTGAAGGTGGGCGATCGAATTGCCAATTTACCCTAAAAAGGTATATGATTTTAACTAAATCCACCTAATTAAAAGTCAAATACAGATAGCTGAAAAACGAGCTACTATAAGCCTTCTTCCTTCTATCCGTTACATCCGTTACATCCGTTACAGAATCCGTTGCCGAACTTCCTTCCATCCGTTACATCCGTTACAGAATCCGTTGCCGAACTTCCTTCTATCCGTTACATCCGTTACATCCGTTACAGAATCCGTTGCCGAACTTCCTTACAACCGCATTCAACATTTGTGCATCCAATGAATCCTATTGAATTAACAATAATCCCCAATCAAACTCAAGACGGTTTAGCCTACCAACATTTACGCTTGCGAATTACAACTCAAGACGGTATTATCACACCCGAAGATTTACAAGGTTTGAAAATCCCTCAAAATGTTCAATTCAGCCAAGGAATTGTCATAGAAGGTAGAGGAGCAATTTGGCTGTACGGGTATTTAGTGCACGAATGCCATCCTGCCGCTTGGGTTGGATGTTACGATCCGCGATTAGAAGGCGCCGTGGTAGTAGCAACTCACAAACACGAAGTATCAGTTGGACAAATAATCAAATTGAACTTACCAACTTAGTAAATTAGAAAAGGTTTGATCGTTCGGACTTCAGTCCGCATCAATCCGAGGACTCAAGTCCTCACTACAAACAAATTGTACAAGGTTATTCAATAAAACTTCTCAAAATACCGATAATTTTGCCAGGATTGCCCACAAAATACTCATTTATATCGATAGATATAGTTTGCTCTTCTAGCTGCATAAATTTCCACAGACTGCCCGTTGTCACAACTCCGTAAACCTTCTTAATTTCATTACCTTTTTGTTGGTTAAACAACTGAGCTGCGATCGTTTCAGCCATACATTGAGCCAAACCAGATTCTATATTATCATTTTTCGCTTCGACTAAAGCAATAACGGGCGCTTCGATAATTAACTGTTCCGGCGATTTGCTAATCAGGAAATCGCAAAATCCGTTTAAACCTCTCAGGCTATCTACCGTAAAATCTTTTCCTGAAAATAAGCCTATTCCATTGTCAAATTGTTTTCTGAGTTCAATCAAGATTGGCGCTACAATCATTTCAGACCGAGATTTTTCCGAGTTAATTGCCAAAGCTAGCGGAATATTGTACTCTAGGGTTTCGGACAAAAACTGGCTGTAGCTCACATCTGGAATCTCTGCAAAAAGTCCGAATTGCTCGCAGAGAGTTATTCCAAATTCTGACTTGATTTGTTCGAGCCTAAATTGGCTGTAGGGCATTTAAAAAACCCTCCAATAGAATTGACTGGTAAAATTAGATTTTATCACGCGATCGCCCAAAAAATATTTGATTGTAATTATAGCGGTTCTCAAAAAAGTGAGGTATGTCGTAAGCCCTATGCCCTATGCCCTATGCCCTATGCCCTATGCCCTATGCCCAGTCATACCTCATGTTTCGCTCGAAAGGCTATATAATTTATCCTCTCACAGGCAAAACGATCGCAAACTCAGTGCCAACTCCAGACTCCGACTCCACCTCGATAGTGCCGCCATGTTTTTCTACCACAATCTGATGGGCAATTGCCAACCCCAATCCCGTTCCTTTGCCGACACCTTTCGTCGTGAACAAATGGTCGAATATCTGCTTTTTAACTTCTTCTGACATCCCGGTTCCGTTATCAGCAATTGTAATTTTAATGTGTTCATCTCCCAGTAGAGAAGTGCAAATCGCGATCCGGTTGGGATTGACGGCAATTTCGTTCAAACTGCGTCCTAAATTTGATTCTTCTAAGGCATCGATCGCATTGGCAAGCAAGTTCATAAAAACTTGATTCAATTGACCGGGAAAACATTCGATTTTAGGAAGACTGCCGTATTTAGCGGTAACTTCGATCTGCGGGCGGTGTTCGTTGGCTTTGAGACGGTGTTTCAAAATCAAAAGGGCGCTATCAATGCCCTCGTGAATATTAAAAGGAACTTTGTAGTCTTTGTCACCTCGCGAAAAGGTGCGGAGGCTGGTGCTGATGCTGGAAATGCGATCGCACCCGACTTGCATGGAATCAATCATCTTCGGTAAATCTTCCAAGAGATAATCGAGATCTATCTCTTCGGCATGGTCGGCAATTTCCGATTTGGGTGCATCGGAGCGATACAATTCTAAGTGTTCTATAACATCCCCGAAACTTCTTTTAGCTTCGCTTAAATTGCCCGAAATAAACCCAATAGGATTGTTAATTTCGTGGGCGACTCCGGCGACTAAATTACCCAAAGCCGACATTTTCTCGTTTTGCACGAGTTGCAATTGGGCTTGTTTTAAATCTTTTAAGGTTTGTTCTAGCTGTTTATTTTGTTCTTGCAAAAGCTCTTCTGAGTGCTTGCGCTCGGTGGCATCAACACCCAAACCAATAATCCCGATCGTCTCGCCCTCGTAATTTTTTAACTGCACTTTCGTGACTTCTAAATAGTGTTGTTTTCCGTCAGCAAGTGTGAGAGTTTCGCTGGAGTAATGGGGCGAATCTTGGGCAAGGCAGGCGGCATCTGAAGTCATACACCCGGCTGCATCCTCTCCCAGTATCTCTTTGTAATGATCCACAGCTAGGAAAGCGCTCAGGGGCACGCCCACATCTTGACAAAATGTGTTGTTAAAAAACTGTACTTTTCCCTGAGTATTAACCATCCAAATCCAAATCGGAGCGACATCAAGAATCGCTTGCAGCATTTGTTTTTGCTCGGCAAGCTGAGCTTCAGTTCGGCTGACTTTTGTTAGCATTCGCTCTAATTGTTGGCTGTAATCCTGAGAGCTTTTATATAGCAGAGCATTTGACAAACTGATGGCTGCTTGAGAACACAGGAGATTGAGATGTTGCAGCCGATCGCGCGTAAAAACTTTTGCAGTTAACAGATTTTCTAGATACAAAATGCCGACTAATTTGTCTCGATCGAGAATCGGCAAACACGACAGGCTCTTCGGTTGGTATTTGAGGATGTAGGAGTCCCAATCCCAATCGCATTGTTGAGGGATGTCCCGCAAAATCACAGGTTTTAATAATTCTTTAACGCACTTAACAATTTTTAGGGGCAGGATATCGCTGTTTTCATCGAGTGTTGCGGATGATAAGTCGATCGCCCGATCGACGCCCAAATTGTCGATCGCTCTTGCAGCAGCAACTTCCCATTGATTGCCGTTTTGCAAAATCAGCACTGCTTTCTCAACACCTGTATTTCTCATCGCCAGTTGTATCAATTTGGCAATTAGTTGATCCAAATCTCTTTCACTAGAAAGCGCTTGACAAGCTTTTAGCAAAGTTGAAAAATTCCCGAAATCTGAGACTGTCGCCGACACAGACGGATTAATCAATGAAGGTATAGATTGATTTTGTTTGACAGGTATCGCGAAAGTTGCTAATGAATCTGTAGTGAGTTTAGCAGGCTGCAAAATCGCTGACAACAATTGAGGATAGCATTTTTCTAAGTCATCAATTTTGGCTCTATCTCCCCAGCGTACATAGCAATCATAGGTGTCTATCATGTAGACAAGAGCAATTTTTTCTCTTCCCAATGACAGGTAAAACTTAGCAGCGAGTTCGCAAGCAAGAGCTTCTTCATTCAAAAAATCGTTAGCTTTAGCTCCGGCAATAGCTCGATCGTAAAGTTCCATTGCTTCTGTAGTCTTCCCCAAAACGCGAAGCCATTCTGCCTCAACCAGATTGAATTTGTGCTGGTAACTATTCGGGTTACGGTGCGCGAATTCTTTGAGTTTTTTTTGAATTACAAAAACACGTTTGAGGATTTGTTTTCGCTTGGTCGGTGCGGCATCTTCATAGATAGCTAAATGTGCCAGAGCATCGTAAAAGTTGTGCATCATAGTTACTAGCATTGCAACACAATTTTCCCATAAATCTTGTTAGCATCCCCCTCTCTATCAGCTTCGGATTGCGGCTGGAATATTATCAACCCGGCGTCTATTTATGCTAAATCTTATCCGTTTTATCTGGCAGGTTACTATCAATAAAAGTTACCCGATAGAAATCTTTCATATATTTTAAAATAACTCACCTCCTTTCCATTTCGCCCTTGAATATCTGTTTGTTTGATGACTATTTCGAGCAATGCAATTAACTGTCACCGATCCAACTCGATCGCATTCTGGCACAACCGCCTCGCGGAAGTCCACAAGAAATAGGTAACTGCGGGCGTAGGCTTTTATACTGCGGGCAGGAATTGTACCCGGAATATCGAGATTTTTGGTTGTTGCGCGCCGGTTTGGAAACTGCAAGGGTTTGCTACAGGCGGGTTTGCGGATTTATCGAACCGCCCCGAAAGCGGTTGAATAAATCGGTGTAAAATTGCGCGATCGGGCGATATCCAGGCATTACGGCCGTCAAATGTACTACATCTACTGTTGCATCCATATTCGCTGACCCCAAGCCAGACATTAACTTGAAAATAGTTAGTGTATCTATCTTAGGGCATAAACAGCAGAATTTTCGAGCTTTCGATCTAAAATTCCACTGAGCTGCTACGGAATAATATTTTATACTGGGACGATCGGGATTAGAGTGGGTTACTTACGTATAAATTTATGCGGTTAATATTAAATGCCTGAAATGAATGCAAAACACTGATTTTTTGCGTATGAATACGGCAACGCTGTGTGCCTAAAAATACTTTTCATAATTCAGTAAATCTAATATATGAGAATTGGTAATTGGGAATTGGGAATTGGTAATTGGTAATTGGTAACTGCTTGCACTTGACTTCACTTCACTTCACTAATAACGTTCGATCGCGGGGACAGCACTAATGACTACTGACTAATGACTCCTGATTAATGACCAATGACTAATGACTAATGACTAATCACCAATGACTAATGACTAATGATCAATGACTAATGACCAATGACTAATTTCGCCCGAGCAACAAATAAGCCATCATTTCTCCTTTACCTTTAATCTCAATAGCACCGCGCATTTTAAAGGAAAATTTATCTTTCAAACGCTCGTAAACCGCAGCAGTCACCTGAATTTCTCCCGGAATACCGTTTGATTCCATCCGGTGAGCAACATTCACTGTATCTCCCCACAAATCGTAACTAAATTTAGTTAAACCAATGACTCCCGCCACCACCGCACCAATATTTATGCCAATGCGGAGACTAAAGCTGTGATTGTGTTTGAGATTGAAGCTAGCGACAGCAGCTTGCATATCGAGTGCCATTTGGGCGATCGCCGCAGCGTGATTTTCCTGCGCTTGGGGCAAACCGCCGACTACCATGTAAGCATCACCAATAGTTTTGATTTTCTCTAAACCGTGTTCTAACGATAACCGATCGAATTGACTAAAAATTTGATTGAGAACTTTTACTGTTTCAGTCGCACTTTTTTGAGATGCAAAATTCGTAAATTCCACCAAATCTGCGAATAAAATGCTGACATCCGAAAAGCTGTCAGCAATTATGCTTTGTCCTTCCTGCAAGCGATCGGCAATCGGTTTAGGCAAAATATTTAATAGCAATTCTTCAATTTCTTCTTTCTGAAATTTGGTTGTTTCCAACAGCAACCGCGTTTCAATTTCTGCCTCTTCCCGAAAGGCAATTTCCTGCTGTAACATCTTATTTTTATCCCTCAGTTGCAGTTCGAGTTCCCTCAGCCGCAATTGATTTTCAACCCTAGCCACCACCTCTACGGCTTCAAAAGGTTTAGTAATGTAGTCCACGGCGCCAGCATTAAAGGCTTTCAGTTTATTAGAAAGTTCTACCAAAGCACTCAGAAAAATAATGGGAATGCCGCGAGTGCGATCGCTAGCTTTCAAGCGACTGCAAACTTCATAGCCATCCATACCGGGCATCATAATATCTAGCAAAATTAAGTCAGGCTGAGCCAAATCCACAGAATCGAGCGCCAGTTGGCCGTTAGATGCAAGTCGTACTTCATAGCCTTTCCTCGATAATATCCGCTCCAGTAGCGCTAAATTGTTAAGATTGTCGTCAACAATTAAAATACTGCCCCTAAATTTTTCAAAAGATAATTCATTCATCAGCTTGCTAGAAAGTTAGTTAAACTTAAGATTGGTTTAAATTCAAAACTTACGCACGGTGCGTTGAAACCTTTTTTTCATAAAACTACTTGTTGCAGCAGGGTAGAAAGAGCGATCGACCCTATTTTTGATGTAGGAATGGCTCCTTGACTCAAATGTATACTAATTTGTCAGGCCGGGCGAAAGCTTTGGCTAAAACTTCATGTTGCGGGTAAATTCGATCGCCCTCCGTGTCGATTGATTGACTGGCTAGTGGATTGACTGCTTGCTACCCGTTTTGAAACCAAACATATCGCACTATTTCCAAAGCTGCTGCAATTTGCACTACACTCATAGACGATCGGGACAGTTGGCGGGGCTAATTTCCCCGAAATTCTGAGTATAGCCGGATTTAAAAGTACGATCGACATGGCGGGCGATCGAGCAATGGGCGCGATTTTTTTATCAGATGCTCTGTGAGACTTCGATGCAGAAATTTATTAAGAAATAATACAAAAAATTTACACATTGGGGAGATTCCGGAGGGGAGCAAGTCAAACCATGGGATTAGCGATCGAATCGAGTACAATTTTGATAAGATTTAAAATTAACCAAAAATTTGCTATTGTCCGTCCGGGTAAAAACAATGAGCGATCGACCAATCATTCTCGGTATTGTCGGAGACAGCGCAGCAGGCAAAACCACCCTGACGCGGGGAATTGCCCAAGTATTGGGGCCAGAAAATGTCACCGTGATTTGCACAGACGACTATCATAGGTACGACAGAAAGCAGCGCGCCGAAATCGGGATCACAGCACTGCATCCCGACTGCAATTACCTCGACATCATGCAGCAGCACCTCAGCCTGCTGCGTACAGGCCAAGCAATACTCAAACCCATATACAACCACCACTCAGGTACATTCGATCCGCCGGAATACATCAAGCCGGGAAAATTTGTAATAGTTGAAGGTTTGCTGGGTTACTCAACCCGAACCATCCGCGATTCTTACGACGTAAAAGTATATCTTGCTCCCCCCGAAGAGTTGCGAACTCAGTGGAAAGTTAAGCGCGATATTATGAAGCGCGGTTATACCGAAGAACAGGTACTTGCAGAAATGGAAAAGCGGGAACCGGATTCAGAAAATTATATTCGCCCCCAGCGCAAATTTGCCGATGTTGTAGTTAGTTTTTACCCGGCAGAAGCAGACAAAGAATCAAATTTGAGCGTCCGTTTAGTGCTGAGACCGACAATTCCTCACCCCGATTTTACTGAAATTTTAGCTCAAGGTAGCGATAATTTGCAACCTGCAATTCGCTTGGGACTCGATCGCGATATGGGCAAACCAGTAGATGTTTTAGAAGTAGATTCCCACGCTACCAGCGAGCAAGTAAGCGAACTGGAAAAGATTTTGTGCAACGAAATGCCGCACCTCCGCGGATTTTGCAGCGCCCAAGGCAACCCGGAAATTGGCAAATTAATCGGCACAACTGGCGAAGTTTTGCAAAGTTACCCGCTAGCTTTGACGCAGTTGCTAGTTGCATATCACATGATGAAAGCAATTCATGTGTATTAGTTATAGCTTTTCAAGCTCTCATATTCGCGGACGACTGGGCCTAGGGCCTAGGGCTCCGTGGGCTCCGTGGGCCTAGGCCTCCGTGGGCACGCAAGCATACCTCACTATGCTTGAGAACCGCTATAGTTGGTAGTTGTTGGTTGTTGGTTGTTAGTTGTTAGTTGTTAGTTGTTAGTTGTTATTGCAATGATTAATAACCAATAACCAATAACCAATAACCAATAACCAATAACCAATAACCAATAACCAATAACTAATGTACTCGCAAAGTCGGGTTAGCAGTGGCTAATTGCTGAAGTGGCAGCGAGACTGGCAACTGACTTTGAGGTGCGGGCAGCATTTCGCCTCGGAAGTCCAAGACTGTGACGAGCAGCAGGTAAGCCACTGCTAAAATTAGAGAAATCGCGCCGGTGATAATAGCAATAATTTTTGAACGTTCCATATTCACAAAATTTTAAGTGCAGCTAATCTTAGTTTAACATTAAAAAGAGCAATTATGACTAAACTTATGCAATAGAATATAATCCAGTACGCTTCAGATAAGACTGTTTATTGCCCGGAAATCCCTTGCAGCATCCCCCGATCGAAGACCCACTTTGAGAATACTCTTGTCCCCCCCTTTCTCAAGGGGGGCTAGGGGGGATCGGACTTAACCCAAGCGTATTAGAATATAATCAGGTGCTACTTATTTATATGACGAAAATGGAACCTGTTATAGATGCGCCAACTCCCACCGAGAGACCCGGAGCTACCCCTGTCGTGGAAACATTTAATTTGGGGAAGTTTTACCGTACAGGCTTCTGGATGAACGAAAAGATTGAATCGCTCAAAAGTTGCACTCTGACTGTTTGTGAGGGGGAAACTTTCGGGCTGTTAGGACAGAATGGAGCGGGGAAAACTACGCTGCTGAAGACTTTGCTGGGGATAGTGCGGCCGACTTCTGGCAGTGCGCTGTTGTTGGGGAGGCCTTTGGGCGATCGCGCTGTGAAGAGGCGAGTCGGCTACTTGCCAGAAAATCCCTACTTTTACGATTATCTCACGGGCTGGGAATTCTTGCAATTTGCGGCGGGCTTGTTTGAAATTCCCGCCTCGATTCAGCGGCAGCGAATTCCGCATTTGCTAGATTTAGTCGGGCTATCTCAATCGGCGGCAATTAAAAAACAGTTGCGCCAGTATTCTAAGGGAATGCTGCAACGGATCGGCATGGCTCAAGCTTTGATTAACAATCCCGATGTGGTATTTTTAGATGAGCCGATGTCGGGTTTAGATCCGATGGGGCGCTATCAGATGCGGGAGATAATTTTATCGCTGAAAAATCAAGGAAAAACGATTTTTTTTAATTCGCACGTACTGTCGGATGTGGAGAAGATTTGCGATCGGGTGGCAATTTTGGCCCGGGGTGAGTTAATCTGTGCTGGTGCGATCGACGAACTCTTGGGCAATACAAAAACTTACCGAGTTCAAGGTAAGGGCGGTCATTTGAATATCCTGCAAAAATGGATACCGGATATGGAAGTTGATAATGATTTGTGGTACGGTCATTTGCAGGGCAGTCCGAAGGAGTTTATTTCTAGTCTGAGCATGAGTGGAGGGCAGCTAATTGGGATGAATTTGGCTAAGCCTTCTTTGGAAGAGTTTTTTATGCAGCAATTGCAAGAAAGAGGGATTTATTCGAGCAGTTGAAGTAGGGAAACGGCAGTGCCGTGTCCGGTGCGGGGATTGTGGACACGGCAATGTCATACATTGTTATTTATGGTGAGGGAGCGCTTCATAAAAAACATCCAAAAATCTTGTAGGGGCGGGTTCACCAATGATTTCAACTAGGACAAACAGATTCATAAACCCGCCCCCTCCACGATAATGCCGGGGCGGGTTTATAGGATTTATTGTTTTTTTCAAATACCTTGGCGAACCCGCCCCCTCCACGATAATGCCGGGGTTCAAATACCTTGGCGAACCCGCCCCTTGTGGGGTAGCTTTCTATCCGGAACATGGTGTAGATTATTCCACTCTGTATCGAGCTGCAGACGAAGCCGCACTAAGAGGTGGCAAACGCCTATATGGTGGTGTTGTGGGTGTAGCGATGAATTTATACAGTTCTTGTTTTTTGCCTTCGACGCAGAACGAAAATAGTGACTTCTAAACTCTCACAAAATCGAGGGCGATCGACTTAAACACTTCGGAGATAATTTCTTTTAAGTAAAGAGTTGCGCTATTTCGATCGCCCTCCCCATCACCATCCTAACTAGAAAACTTCGCGGCACCCTTCAATCCGCTATTCGATCGCCCTTTTCCCCCAACTTCCCCGCCCGCCGCTGCAACTTCACCCAAAACTCGATCGCGCGCCGCCCCATCCAGCAACTGAATTTGAATTTGATCCAACCTGGGCCCGCACGCAGAAACCACCGTAAGTTCCGCATTTTCGCAGCGCCAAACTTCCCCGACAGCCGGCATTCTTTGCAACTGATAACTCAGAAAACCTCCGAGAGTTTGATATTCGTCTGTCACCTGCAAGTCCAAATTTAATATTTGATTGACATCATCTACATTTAACTGTGCTTGCGCTAAAAAAGTGCGATCGTCCAATACTTGCAAAGCAATCTCTTTGTTATCGGGCGATTCGTAAGTGCGGCCGATAATTTCAGCGATCAAATCCCTCAGCGTCACCAACCCGGAAATGCCACCAAATTCATCGACGACGATCGCAATTTCTTCCGACGAACCCTGCATCAAAGGCAGTAATTCCCCCAGCAGCATCATTTCCGGCACAAATCTCACCGCACTAATCCAAGTTACGATCGGCGTGTCGGGAGATAGCAAACCTTCAGCTAAGGGTTTCGCCAGTTGTTTGAAGCCAATAATCCCGATAATATCGTCTAAAGAATCTCCCGTGACAGGATAGCGGGAATGGTTGGAAATCGCCATTTCGTCCAGCAAATTTTGAAAGGTAGCCGTCTTAGGAAGTGCCACAATGCTGGGCCTTGGCACCATCACTTCTTCTACGCAAACTTCGCCAAATTCAAACACGTTGTTGAGCAATTCTCGCTCTTCTGCTTCCAACCCGCTTGATTCGCTGGAAGTCGCTATAATTAATTGCAGTTCTTGGGGCGTCACTGGCTGGTGCGTGCGCTCGTATTCGATTCCCGCAAGCTGCAATAGCGATCGCGTGGATTGATTGAGAAACGACACAAAGGGATTGAACAAGCGGGAAATCAATAAACTCGGAGGCCCTAAACTTCTGGCTAGCTGTTCGGAATAAACTAAGGCTACAGATTTGGGCAGGATTTCGCCGAGTACAATTTGCAGGTAAGCTAGCAGGAAAAAAGTTACTATTGAGATGCTGGCAGAATGGGCGATCGCCGATTTGAGATAAATTGGCAGCGGCAAATAGCCGATCGACATTCGGATCAGTACGGCGATCGTATCTTCTCCAATCCAGCCGAGAGCTAAACTAGAAAGAGTGATCCCCAACTGCATTGTCGAGAGCAATCGCTCGATACTGTGTATCAAAGATTGAACAGTGATCGCCGGAACATCGCCGGCCTCGACTAATTGATTGATGCGCGATCGGCGTACCGTCACCATCGAAAACTCAGCCGTCACGAAAAAAGCATTGATCGCAATCAGCAGCAGCACTGACAGCAACCGCGACAGCACCTCTGCCCAACTCATCGCAGGTAAATCAGCTATCTCCTGAACTCTAGCCCCTAAAAGTGACACAATTCTCCCTAGAACAACTTTCTCGATCGAACCTGAGAATCAGTCTGGAGGTTTTGTCTCCTTTTGTCTTATACCATTTTCCAAAAGAATGCAACTGTAAGCCCCTGCTCCAAACACTTCATTCATCAGTCATTCCCAATCGCCAATCGCCAATCGCCAATGCTATTACTTTGCCACTGGAATGCCAGATATTTGCAACTGGAGTTTTTGGCCTGGATAATCTGTCAGCGTCAGCGAAATTTCCTTAGCATTTTCCAGCAAAGCTGTAGGAATACTCACCGTACCGTAATACACCTGCCCGTTGGGGGGAAGTTCCGCCGGCAAATCCTCAGCAGTCGCCGAAAGTGCTCGCCCTTGATTGTCAGTGACGTTCAAGAAACTGTAGAGAAACCTCACAGCTTGGGAACCTTCGTTTTTCATGCTCACGTCTAGCAACATCGAGTTGCTGCGCTGGCTGGCGGCGCTCACTTCCAGAGTTACTCCCCCGTCGCGACTGTTCAAAGGAAACTTGGCGCTGGCATTGGCCGCAGCCGGTTTTTTGGCTGTGGCTGGTTTAGGGCTTGCCTTGTCTGCTTTAGTATTTGTCCCGGCTGTTTTTTTGTCAGGATCGCGACCTTCTACCCGCGCTTTGACGGTTTTGAGAATGTCTTTTTCTTTCAAAATACTCACTTGGTCTTTGCTAGTCGCACTTCCCTGCTTGCCGCTTCCAGCATTGTTGCTGGGGCGAACATCAGGTTGAGTCGTTCCTTTCAAGGCTTCGCGACCTATAGTAAATCCCCAAACAGAACTCGTCACACCTGCTCCAAACATCAGACCGAGCAGAATAAGAGTCAGCACTACCGTCGAATTCACCTTTTTTCCTCCCTGGAGACTCCCGCCATAGCTGTACTCGGCTTGGCGGTGAGAGGAAAGGGAGGCCAGGGTCTATACTGCATTATGTATCTCCATAAAAGGAAACCGTTGCGCCTCAAAAGTGGTTATTCTCCCTGGCATACCTGCTGACATTACAGGATAGAGGCTGCTGATATTGTTCTTTCGCTTACCCGCCTCAGTGGGGCGTTTAATTTGGGGATTGCTCCCTCTCGGATTGCTCCGGTAATGTTAGCTTCGACAAAGTTAGTGGTCGGTACTTTCTCCCTTGGCACTGTCTCCCAAATGACTGTTTAACCTAAGAGTTTTAGAGCTACGGACTAGCTACGCATCCGTAGGTAAGAACGTGACATACCCGACACTCATTTTGTAAACAAATAGAGTGCGGGCTTCCTCTTTCAACGGGAGAGCCTTATTCGCAGCCCTCTCTAAGCTGGTCTTATCCTCCCTCCGTAGGTTTTACTCACCCGAAGGTGGTACTCACTAGCAAGATAATTACTTATCTTCGAGGCAGACTCCCTGTGTCCCAAGGAGTAGAATTGTTGATTTTTTCACCCATCCATCAGCTCTTTTACGGCAAGAAAGGGATCTTGGGGCTACCAGTGAGAAACTGATAGGTGGTGTCTAGCCTTTATACAACGGAAAGTTCGCCCACCACGGCTACTCTTATCATCCCCGCTTAGTTCGAGCCTATCATGGATTCGCTATCGCTCAATTTGTTTGCTGCTCGTTTTCATCCCGTCACTCATCCTGTAAACGGATAGAGTGCGGGACTTCCCACTCGTATTACTAGGGCTATCTTTCAAGCCCCCGTTATAGTCGGTACTCCGATTTAACGGTGGCTTGTTGACTGCCATTGCCTATAAGTTGATTCCAAATCATAGAAACTGCTAATTCCAGTCGATCGACTCCAGCACAGAGGTGATGCAGGCGATCGCGGGTTCGGCAGATCTAAAAGATTTTGATTTTTGTTCTCTAGTTTTAGCACGGACTGGGAAATTATGTTATACTACTTTTCAGTTCGATCGCGCTTAGCGATCTAACGGCAGTTGGCCGAGCGGTTTAGGCAGCGAACTCAGTGCGACTTGATGCCTATCGAGCATGATGGTGCAATTCCATCCCCCATATTCGTCTGGGGACTCCATATCTCGGTTCTGGGAACTAGCAACACCCAGGATTTATAAGCTAGAGGTAAAACCCATTTACTAGGTGAATCCACACACAGTAATTAGGGGAGGGAGACGACAAGGTGAACGAAAGTGAACCTGCATTACCAACTCCAGTCAGACGCACCAGCGAAAATGGAATGACACGCTGGGTTCAAAAGGACACATGGGAAGGAAACTAGGTCTTGAGTACCCTAGAGACGATCCAATAAATCCCATCTGGAGAAAGCAGGCACCTAAATCGTCATATATGCTCGATAAGGATAAGAGGGAAACATCTAAGATATAAGCCCTTAACAGGGATTACCTGCTAGGTAAATCAAAGATGTGAAGGATTCAATCTCAAGCAAAAGCCCCCATGTAATGTGTGGGATACGCCAAAAGATTGAACGTTAGAAAGATGTAAATCACGTAGGTCGGCTATGTCCAAGGCTCTAGAAGCGGAATGGTCATCTATTGAATGGAGTGAAATCCAGACAAGGGTGATAAAGCTACAGACGAAGATTTACGAAGCATCCAAGAGTGGAAATAAACCACTCGTAGTCAAACTCCAAAAAACCTTAATTTCTTCGTTTAGCGCAAGACTGGTAGCAGTTCGTCGCGTAACACAAGAAAACAAAGGGAAACGCACGGCGGGAATTGACGGGATTAAATCTCTGACTCCTCAACAAAGGGTAATACTAGCCGAACAGTTACGACTAGACGGTAAAAGCTCCCCTCTAAGAAGAGTTGAAATTCCAAAACCGGGCAAAAAGGAGAAACGTCCTCTAGGCATTCCCACGATAGAAGACAGAGCGAAACAAGCATTAGCAAAGTTAGCTCTAGAGCCTGAATGGGAGGCACTATTTGAACCGAATTCTTACGGATTTCGACCAGGTAGGAGTTGCCACGATGCCATAGAGGCAATCGAATTAAGCATCCGAAAAAAGCCCAAGTATCTAATAGATGCAGACTTAAAAGGATGTTTCGATAATATTGACCACGAGGCTCTGATACAAAAACTGAAAACTTTTCCAGACATGGAAACCCAGATAAGAGCTTGGCTCAAATCAGGCGTCCTAGTAGGCGATGTTTTTCATAAGACAGTATCAGGAACCCCACAAGGCGCCGTCATATCTCCACTATTAGCAAACATTGCCCTACATGGCTTTGAAAGCTATATCTCCTCCGAATTTCCCACAAGGAAGACAAGAATAGGTCAACCTAAAGGAAAAATGAAGGAATATTGTGAAGCGAGAGTAATAAGATATGCCGACGACTTCGTAATAATCCACGAAGAGGAAGAAGTAATCAAGGCAGCTCTTGAAAAGACCAAACAATGGATGGCAAACCTAGGACTTTCTCTAAACGAGCAAAAGACCAAAATATGCCACACATTAGAGGAATATGAAGGAGAAAAGCCGGGTTTCAATTTCTTAGGATTCCATATCCAATCCTTTGCTAGAGGGAAAAACAGGGCAGGAAAGAAGACTAATGGCGAATCTTTGGAGATGGTAACGAAAGTGCTACCTTCAGATAAATCCATAAAAGAATTTCAATCCCATCTGAAAGCCCTACTAAACAAAGGACAATCCCAAGAGCCAACTCGAATGATTGAAAGCCTCAACTGGTTCATTAGAGGCTGGGGAAATTACTTCAAAAGTGGAAGTCATTCACACGAAGTATTCTCCAAAGTTCAACACAACCTATATAAGGTTTACTTGAACTGGGGGAGAAAGAAATTTTCTCAAAAAGGGGATGGATATATTTGCTCGCGAATATTCTTCAAAAGCAAGGAATCATCGTGGAACTTTGGATGGAAAGAGGGAGATCGTCTTTACTTAGTAGAAATGTTGTACTCGTTTGAGTATAAGCACTACACTAAGGTACAAGGCACTAGGAGCCCCTATGACGGAGATTGGGTATATTGGGTTACACGTCGAGGCGACCACCCATTAACACCTAAAGACATTCGATTCGGGTTGAAAAATCAGAAGGGTCGATGCTCTCACTGTCAACAACTTTTCACCACTGAAGATTACATTGAGGTTCATCACATCGACGGTAATAGGAACAACAATAAAAGGTCAAACAAGACCTTAGTTCACCTACACTGCCACGATGCTATCCACTTAGAAAATGCGGGGTCTATTACAGATTCCATCTAACGTAAAGCCGGATACGCCGAAAGGTGTACGTCCGGTTTGGCAGCCGAGTATAGGAGGCAACTTCTATGCTTAGGCAACTAATTCGCCTCAGGCAGGTTCAACTCCTGCACTGCCGATTTTATATCAGTCAAGATGCTCCCCCCGTGAACCCAAAACCGGGTTTCTTCCCTCGAGGCATGGGTGGCGAGAAACCGGGTTTCTACGAATTTTTACGTTTAGTAACGAGAAATATACGTAGAAACGCGGTTTCTGATGTCTGAGCGTGCGATCGCGGCAAACTAGACATTCGATCGATCGACTCCTTCCTGAGATATCTTGGCTCCGCGCGCGTCGATCTCGCACGCTCCTGGGCTAAAATTATGATTCCGATGCCAACGAAAACGATATCAACGCTTAATCAATTCCACTCCGTCGCGCCCGTCAAGTTCTTGCACGTAAACCTTCACTTGTTCTTCCTTGGCTGTCGGCAACTTTTTACCCGTAAAATCCGGCTGAATCGGTACTTCTCGGTGTCCGCGATCGACTAATACCGCCAACCAAATTTTCTCCGGTCGCCCGTAATCGTTTACCGCATTCAAAGCCGCTCGAATTGTTCTACCTTTATATATAACGTCATCTACCAACACTACCGTTTTGCCCGTCAAATCGAAAGGAATTTCTGTTTTAGCCGGTGTCCGCATCGCAACTCGATCCAAGTCATCTCGGTAAAAAGTAATATCCAAAGCGCCCACGCATACTTTGACTTGTTCGAGGACTTCAATTTGAGCTGCCAACATTTGAGCTAAAGGCACTCCTCTAGTATGAATTCCCAACAGCACTAACTCCGAGGGAGCTCCTGATTTTTCGACAATCTGGGAAGCGACGCGGGTGAGAGTGCGCCTCACTTCATCTGCGGATAGAATTTCGATAATTTTAGTCATTGCGGGCTGGGAGCTAATGGTTGGCTGTTAGCGAATCGAACAATTTTAGATTTTAGATTTTAGATTTTAGATAGACTTGACAAATGAGACATCTTGCATTCCCAAGCTCTCCATCGCAAATTATCTGCGTTTATCTGTGTTTATCTGCCATTATCTGCGGTTGAAGGATCGATCGAAGATTTGTGCAATTGCTCGTCTTTGAATCAGGGGGTGGAACGATTTTAGATGTTCCATTTTTAGATTTTAGATTGACTTGATAGATGAATCTGGGTAGAACTACTAACGTCAAAACTTTTTTGGCTCTGGCCGACTCCTGTCGGAGGGCTGTATCTGTCTGCGGGTCTGGTCTATTGTTAGGGAACAAAACATAATAAGGTATAAACAAGCAATGATAGTGCCAACCAAATCAGAAAGCAATAGCGAGTTAATTGCAATGCTCGGTCAATTTGCTGCGGTGCGATCGCCCTAATCGGATCCCCTAACAGCGGTTTGTGTTTGATAACTCCCCGATAGGAATTTGTACCTCCTAGCTGTACTCCCAAGATGGCGGCGTAGGCGCACTCGCTCCAACCGGAATTGGGACTGGCATCTTTAACAGCATCTCTCTGACAAATCTGCCAAACGTAGATCGGTTTGCCAGATATCAGGGCTAAAGTAATCACTGTTAGCCGGCAAGGAATCCATGTCAGCGCGTCTTCTAGTTTGGCGCTAAACCATCCTAAATCTGTGTAGGGTGCTTCTTTGTAGCCGACGGTTGAATCTAATGTGCTGGCTGCTTTGTAGGCGATCGCACAGGGAACGATCGCCAGATCCCACATCGAGTTAGGAGCGATCGGTCGATCGATAACAGTTAATAATAGATGCGGCAGAGCGAACCCAACTAATCCATAAAATAGCGGGGCACTCACGCCATCAACTGCATTCTCTGTTACAGTTTCTAACAATGCTCGCAGAATTTCTGGCTCGGATAAGTTTTCGGTATCCCGGCCGACGTAAAGGCTCAACCTTTCTCGCGCCTTGACTAAATCTCCAACATTTAAAGGCGCTAGCACGTCCTCAGCAGCCGCTCTCAAACTGCGGCCGGCAAAACAGCTAGCCAGCAAAATGGTCTGTAGCGCAATGCCTAAAACAGGATGCACCCAACTAGCAGCAAAGACGATCGACCAACTGACAGTATAACTGCCTAGAATCAGCCCGATCGCTAGTATTGTACCAGCACATCGCAGCAGCAGTTGGTGCCGGACGAGAATCCGACGATCGCCAGAGCGAGGCATTTTGTCTGCGGGATTGTTCCATATATTAAAGACAAATCGAGTATAAAGGTCGATCGCCCAACCCATCGCCTGCACGGGATGCGGCCAACCCCAAGGATCGCCGATCGAATAATCCAATACCGCAGCTAAAATCAAAACAGTAAATTCATCCGGCATCATTATATATGGTGTTAAACTTGATAGTCCGTGCGATCGCTCAGTGAGCGATCG
Source organism: Microcoleus sp. PH2017_12_PCY_D_A (assembly GCF_020738565.1). Taxonomy (NCBI): domain Bacteria; kingdom Bacillati; phylum Cyanobacteriota; class Cyanophyceae; order Oscillatoriales; family Microcoleaceae; genus Microcoleus; species Microcoleus sp. PH2017_12_PCY_D_A. Next base: position 58,235 of record NZ_JAEQCI010000060.1, read on the forward strand.
GGTAGCTGCTGTTTTAACTGCTGCTACATCGAGCGGAGTGTGATTTTTTAGAGCAGATTTTAACTGCTGAGATTACTTTCGTCGTGCAGCAAGTGTACGTTCTGTTCCCAATTAACACCCTCAAAGGGTAGAATCTGAAATTGGGAAACGGCACAGTCGTCAAGACAGCGGACGTTGACATCGAATTGATCGGGATGCGATCGGGGACGATAGAACGAGTGAATGCCGCAAATCCGGCAGAAAGTATGTTTAGCAGTGCCTGTATTAAATGTATAGGTTGTCAAAACATCTTCCCCGCAGAGCAAGGTAAAACGTTCGGGCGGCACAATCAGGTGCAAAAATCCTTTCTTTTTACAGATAGAGCAGTTGCAGTCAGATGCTTCGTGTTTGTCAACCGTGACTGTGAAGCGGACAGCACCGCAACGTGTGCCACCAGAGTAGGTAACAAGTGTTGCGTCCATGTGAGTTGGCGATCGAATGAATGAACTTACCATCTAAATGATAAAGCTAGTTTCTTCTCCGAGAGCAGCTTGCCAACTGCGGACATCATAGTATAAGTCTTCGAGGGAAATACTGTACAGCGCTTCAGCAAGTTTTTTGTGCAATCGGTTCCACAAACTGAATGTTACCCAGTCCTCTGGTTGGGCCGCGTCAGGAGAATGTCGAGGTAAAGGTTCAATAGTTTCCCCTACAGCCTCTAAGATTTGTCCTAAAGAGATTTGAGCTGGCTCCCGAGCCAATTGATATCCTCCCTGGGAGCCCCGAACGGATTGGACTAAACCGGCTCGTCGCATTTCAATCAGCAATTTTTCTAGATATGGAGCGGGTAACTCCTGTCGGTTCGCGATCGATTTCACCGATGTCGGCCCGAACCGAGGTTGCAAACTTAGATCCAGTAATGCTTTGACACTGTAGTGTCCGCGCGTGGTTAACTTCATGGGGTTTTAAGAGCGGGGCAAATATTCAGCTAGCTGATAGCTGATAGCTTATGCTACCTAGTTTAGAGATTGCTCGCACGCTCCTGGCAGCTACTCCTCAAGAAAGACTCCACCTTGTTAAAAATATTTAGACAATAGTGGTTAACAATTGAGCCGATCGGTGTAATATAGTTTTACGACCAGCTATAAAGCTAAAGTTTCTTGGTCAAACCAAAAACCAACCGAGAAAAAATCCGTACACCACTTGAATATTTCAGGACTCAGTAAATGGCTAAAAAGAAAAATATCGAACCCCTTGAAGGCGAAGATCTGATCAAAAAGGTCAAAGACCTAGAGAATCTTACCAAGGAAGAAAAAGCTAGAGCCTGTGGCTACTATACCGTTACCAAGAACGGCGTAGAACGGGTCAACATGATGAAATTCCTGAATGCGCTGATTGATGCAGAAGGCATTCAGCTTGATGGGAAGCAAAACGGCAACGGACGCGGCGGACGCTCGGCTAGCTATCGGATTAGCGTTCAATCTAACGGCAACTTACTGATTGGAGCTGCCTACACCAAGCAGATGGAACTCCAGCCGGGAGATGAATTTGAAATTTCTCTGGGACGCAAGCACATTCACCTGCGCCAAATCGATCGCGAAGAAGTATCCTAGGTCTTTACAATTTGCTTTGAATTCTTGCTTGAACGGGTTGGTTTGACTTCAAGCATTGACTGCTGGCAGAGAGCGGGCTCTGAAATTTTGCTCTGAAATTTTTCAGTGCGCCTAAAACAGTATGGATTCTATAGATGGCAATGGCTCGACAAAAGCCAGTGCTACTACTTTATATTTTCTGAGAATACCTATTCTCGCCCCTCGCTATATCCGTTTGGACAAGCGGGGGATTTTCCGCGTAGCTGTTTTGAAGAGAAGGAAGAAGTCATTAGTCATTAGTCATCAGTCATTAGTCATTAGTCATCAGTCATCAGTCATTAGTCATCAGTCATTAGTCATCAGTCATCAGTCATTAGTCATTAGTCATCAGTCATTAGTCATCAGTCATCAGTCATTAGTCATTAGGAAGAAGGCTCGCTTCGGCTTCGCTCGGAGGGTAAAAAGACTGGTGATGAGGGGAGCATCTCAGTTTTGCTCTTGTAGTGCTGTCCCCGCTCGCGTGCTCATATAAGCACGCGAGCGGGGACGCTCGCACTCAAACAAAAAATACTTTTTACAAAACTGGGATGCACCCGGTGATGAGCGCAGTCAACTTGTCAGTCAGCTTAGTCGAAGGAAGGAAGAGGGCTGGCTTTGGCTTCGCTCGGAGGGCAAAAAGAGGGATTCGGGAAGAAGGGAAAAAGTAGCTTGGGTTTAGGTAAGAAACCAAACTTCGTCAAGAAAATGGCGGAGGTATTGTCAGCCAAGAGTGCGTAATACCAGTAAAAAAAGAATAGACTGGAATTGCATAAATCTTTGATGCTAGAGGGCAACGGCTTCGGAATACAGATGTATTTCCCGATTGGAGAGCGACTTTTCCAATCTTGTCTGATGTAACTCTTGTGCTGCCGATCGCAAGCACGAGCTCGTTCATTCCCAAATCTAAAATCTAAAATCTAAAATCTAAAATCTAAAATCGACTGACACCGAAGCCAGCAGCCTCGATCGCCCTACGTGAAATTATGGGTCGAAACAGTTACAGTGTTAGGGAGCAATTAGTCAGCAGCCTATGCCTTTGTCCCGATTCGCCTTTCAAACTGTCCGACAACCCACAAAAATACCTCTGCGCTGCGTTCTAGTCGGCTCTTTTGTGGTGCAAATCGTCGCAGCAGTCGGGATGGTCGGATATTTTTCCTTTCGCAACGGACAAAGATCTGTCGAAGAGCTCGCCCAGAAATTGATCGGGGAGACGGGGAAAAGAGTTGAAGAAAAGCTGAGTGGTGTTCTCGAAAATACTCACTGGGTAAATCAACTCAATGCTGAAGCGATCGATCGCAGGGAATTAAACTTAAAGTTAGAAACGCGCCAGCCTCGGGCAGAAAAGTTCCTCTGGCAGCAAATGCAATCGTTTAAAAGCATTCAGTGGATGTCCCTCGGTTCTGAAAAATCAGGAGAATGTCTCGCCATTTGGCGCAACCCCAAGGACAAGAGCTTGCAAATTGTCGTCGCTAACAAATCTACCAACTCTCAGAACATTTACTACGCTACAGACAACAGAGGAACTCGCACGGTTCAATTAAAAGTAGAACCGGGAACCTACGATGCTCGATGGCGCCCTTGGTACAAAGAAGCTGTCGCAGCTAACAAACCAATTTGGACGAGCATTTACCCCGGTTTTACTCCGGGGACTGTGTTTATTGCTGCGAGTCAACCGATTCGCGATCGCAATGGTACATTGCTGGGAGTTAGTGCGGTAAACTTTTCGATCTTGGAAATTCAGCAATATCTCCATCGCCTCAGGTTTAGCAAAACGGGGGAAATTTTCGCGATCGAACGATCGGGCTTGCTGGTTGCCAGTTCGAGTCAAGAATCACCCTTTAGAAATATGTCGGGAAAGTCGCAACCGGAGCGGCTGAATGTTTTAGACAGCAAAACTCCTGTTATTCGTACCGCAGCTAAGCATTTGCACGAATACTTCGGTGGATTGGGCGAGATTAAGCAACGGCATCAAATGAAATTCAGCCGAGACGGGCAGGATTATTATATGGCAGTGGTGCCGTTTTCTGATAGTTACGGTTTGAACTGGCTGATTGCGATCGCAGTTCCCGAATCCGATTTCATGGGGCAAGTTAACAGAAATACCCGCAATACGATTGTACTTTGTGCGGCGGCGCTGCTGCTATCCACCATTGCCGGAGTTCTGACAGCCCGGTGGGTAACGCTGCCGCTGCTGCGTCTCAATGCAGCAGCTAAGGATATTGCCCGAGGAGAATTCGATCGCGCTGTTGCTGTGAGCAGGGTGGATGAAGTCGGTAAATTAGCCCAGTCTTTTAATGAAATGGCCGCTCAATTGAAAACGTCTTTTGAAGCTTTGGCGTCTAGTGAAGAAAAATTTGCCAAGTTGTTAGAAAGCTTGCCCGTTGGAGTCACAGCCCTGACTCCCACAGGTAGCACTATTTTTATGAATTCGGTGGGAGAAGAGCTCACTGGCAAAGGGGCAATGCCAAATACAACCGCAGCAGGGCTCTCAGAAACTTATCAGCTTTATGTAGCAGGCACCGATCGGCTGTACCCGATGGATAAGTCCCCGTTTGCACGGGCTGTGAGGGGTGGAACAATGATTGTTGAAGATATAGAAATTCGCCCCGGTGGGAAAATTATTCCTTTGCAAGTGCGATCGATGCCGGTGTTTGACGCTCTTGGCAATGTCCTGTATGTGATTATTGTTTTTCAAGATATCACCGATCGCAAACAAGCAGAAAAAATATTGGCTGACTACAACCGGACTCTGGAAATTGAAGTAGCTTCGCGCACAGCGGAGTTAGCCGAAATCAATGCCCGCTTGGAGCTCGAAATTGAGGAGCGCCACCAAGCTACAAAAATTATCCGTAAAGAGCGCGACTTTAACTTAAAGATTATCGAAAATTCTCCGATATTTTTTGTGGCGATCGACTGTGAGGGTAAAATCCTGCGGGTGAATGACTGTATGCTGCAAGCTGTGGGCTATACTGCCGCGGAAGTTATCGGCAAAGATTATTTAACTACATTTGTACCCGAGGGCGATCGAGCCGGATTGCACTCGATTTTTAAGGGCGTCAAAGCCAGCCCGCAAACGGTTAACGAACACCGGATTCTCACAAAGTGCCGTGATACTTTGTTGATTGAGTGGCACGGTACGCCCGTTTTGGATGAAAATGGCAGTTTTGACTTTCTGTTTGGATTTGGGATTGATATTGGCGATCGCAAACAAGCACAAATAGCTTTGCAAAAAAGCGAAGCTCTGTTTCACAAATTAGCGATCACTGTTCCCGGAGAACTTTACATATTCGTGCAACATCCCGACGGCTCAGTCAAGATGGAATATATCAGTCCTCTGTGCCGGGAAATTCAAGAATTAGAGCCGGAGGAAATTCAGAGCAACTCTACTTTACTCTGCGAACAAATCCACCCGGACGATCGCCCCAGCCACCACGAGTCAATTGTCAAAAGCGCCACAAATCTCGAACCATTGTCCCACGAGTGGCGGATTGTGACAGCATCGGGAAAACTCAAATGGCTGCAAAGCTATTCTCGCCCGGAATTGCGCGAAAATGGAGATATTGTCTGGCACGGCATAATACTTGATATTAGCGATCGCAAACAAGCAGAACAAGAACTCAAACAAGCCAAAGAAGCCGCAGAAGCTGCCAACAAAGCTAAAAGTATATTTCTCGCCAACATGACGCACGAATTGCGAACACCCCTTAACGCCATTCTCGGCTTTGCTCAATTAATAGAACCCAGCGCTAATTTAACTTTGCAGGAACAAGAAAATATCAAAATTATTCGTCGCAGCGGAGAACACTTGCTTCAACTCATCAATCAAATATTAGACTTATCTAAAATCGAAGCTCGACGCATGACACTCAACCCAAAAAACTTTGACTTGTACCGTTTGCTGGGCGACGTGCAAAATATGTTCCAAATACCCGCTCAAAATAAAGGATTGGAATTAATTATCAACTGCGCCTCCGATGTTCCTCAGTACGTACAAACTGATGACGTTAAGTTGCGACAAGTGTTGATTAATTTGTTAGACAATGCAATTAAATTTACAAAAGAAGGCTCAGTATCAGTAACAGTAAGACCGACAATAGAAGGAACTATCGCCCCCGAACCAGGCAAAAATCTCAATTTATCAGAAAATCAAAATAATCGGGCTTTTATTTACTTTCAAATTGCCGATACAGGCTGGGGGATTTCTCCCGAAGAATTAGACAGTATATTTGAATTATTCGTGCAAAGTTCATCGGGTAAAAAACTTCAAAAAGGTACAGGTTTAGGATTAAGTATCAGCCGCGCGTTCATCAAATTAATGGGCGGTGATATTACCGCCCTGAGCGAAGTTGGACGCGGCACAGTCTTCAAATTTCATATTCAAGTTGTGACGGGAGTCGGCTTTGTTGAAGTCATCAATAAATCTGTTAAAGTAAATAATTTATCGGAGAGTTCAACTATTGTTACCGAAAAAATATCTGATAGTGCTGCAATATTTACGTTGGAGTCGAAGCCGCAAGTTTCCCTAGAATGGACGCGCAATCTCAAACAGGCAGTTCATCAGGCTGACTTCGATTTTATTGCCAAAACAATTGAGGAAATTCGCAGCGATAATCCTATTTTTGCCGAAGTTCTGATGAATCATTTAGATAATTTTGATTATCAAAAGATACTCGATTTGATTGCAGAATTTGACCTGTAGGGTACACCTAATGACTAATGACTAATACCATTTTTCCCAAAAAATGCAACAGGATTCGTAGGGTGCGGATCCTGCGAAAAATTCTTAAGAAAAGAGCGACAATCTGAGGGATCCGCACCTTATCCTATTTGTGAAAATCCTACCACATAATTTTTTTTATCTGAGTTAAATGGAGAGTTGTTTACCTACACGATGTGTAAGGTGCGTCGCTATCAGATTGCCGATTAAATTTAGGGATTTTTAGTGGCGACGCACCCTACGAATAGGAATGACTAATGACTAATGACTAATGACTGATGACTGATGACTAATGACTAATGACTAATGACTAATGACTGATGACTAATGACTAATGACTAATCTCGATCTTTTGAGATTTGTTTGTGTTGAGAAAAAACTCGACAGTTATTGAGGTCGATAAACAACTGTTCTTCTTGATGCTTGTCTGACATATTCACTAGATTGTATTGAACATTGTCTCCATAAATAGTTAGAGCAATCTGGCAAACTTCTAAAAATTTAATTAGCCACTGACATTCAGCAGCCGAGTTATCTTGATAGTATTCAATTAATCGAGCAAAACAAAGTTCTAAGTAGGTTTGGGAATAGGGGGAAATTAAAATTAACTTTAGCATCAAAATTGCTAGCATTAAAGGATTTAGTTGAGTGGCGAAAATTAGAAATAAGGCGGTTGGTTCCCCGGAATTTTCCACAGTTAAACATTTGATTAGATAATTGCAAGTTCTGAGCAACAGGCTACTGTTCAAACTTTCTTCGTCATTCTGCGGATGAAAATTATCTAAACTATTGATGAGTTCTTGGTGATAAATATCAGAACTATTTTTTTTTTCATGGTAATAACATAAATACTTAATTAGAGATTCCTTAAACTGCTTGTAGGTAATATTTTGACTCTGAGTGATAAAAATATTGGCTAAGCTCCGATAGTTCAACGAGCCTCGGTTGACCAAAATTATTTTGATTAAACGCAGGGCTTCCTCTCCTAAAAGTGTGGGATTATGAGAATTTTTTAATTTGAATGCGGCCGACTGAGAGCGAGATGTATACATTGCTAGGTCAAACTTATACTTGTCTTTTAACTTCTGGGACAATAGTTTGGCAGTTTGGCGTGCTTCGAGGGTGTTTTTAGTATCGAGATATTGGGTGGCTAGCAAATAAGGCTGATAGCGAGAAGTCCAGTGCTTTTCTACGGGCTGGTAGTCGCCGTACTTCAATACAAATAATTTGATGTTTTCATAGTCTTGGCTGCTGACAAATTTTCTCAGCGACACTTTCAGTCTTTTGAGAATATTGTCTGCCTGGGGTTCGCTGAGGGTGATCTCGCTAATAATTGTAATTAATTCCCGAGCAAGTTGGTATTGTTTGTTGGATATCCAGTTATTTAATAAGATGTAACAGCAGCGTTTAAATAAGTTGTTAAATTCTTGTTGACTGTTAAATTCAATTATTGTGTAGAGGGATTGAATTAATGTAGGGTTAACTGGAGCAATTAGTTCTATAAAGATTTTTTTGAATTCCTGGAGACTAATTTCTGGTTCCGAGTTGTTGATGTGATATATGAAAAATTTGTAAATAATCTCTTGAGCAGCAAAAACTGTCAGCTCCGATTTTTGTAATTGAGCTGTTGGTTGAGGCGATTTGCTACGCGATGGCTGCGCCTCACGCGCCTCGGGCAATATATTGTTTGTGAGAGTAGGGAGAACTTTTGACTCTTGGGTTTGGGATTGAGAGGAAACGTCCTGAGATGGCATACCGTCTTCGCTCAGATGATCAATACACTATTATAGTTATTTATTGCTGATTTGCAGCTAATAATTTAGTATTTGATTTGACTTTTGGGTAGCTACAGTTAAGCCCCCCGATCGCCCTTTTGGTAAGGAAAATCGAGGGGGCTAACTGTTATTTTTCAAGTATCTGAGGGTATTAAGCGGGGTTAGCTTGAGCTCGTCTTTGTAGCAGGCGGGCGATTTCTGCTTTTTCTACAAGCCCGACGAGGACGCCGTTTTCGCCTGTGACGGGGAGTTCTTGGACTTTGAGTTGTTCGAGGAGGTTGACGACTTCGAGGAGGGATAATTCGGGTTTGACGGTGGTGGAAAATTCGATCGGCTTCAGGAGTTCTTTAACTTGAACTTGGGGCCAGCTTCCGGTGGGGATGGTTTTCATGTCGTCAAGGTCGATCGCCCCTACCAATTGTCCCGCATCATCGGTAACTAGGAACCGGCGCCAGGTGTGAGTGCTACCGATGACGTAGTTGTTGGCAAATTCTCTGAGGGATAAGTTTTCTGGGACGATCGGGCTTTCGGCAGTCAAAGCATCTGCGGCTGTCAGCCCTGCGAGTTCATTTTGGACTGTGGCATATTGTGCAGACTGACCGGCATTTTGCAGCAAGAACCAACCGATTACTAGATTCCAAATATTGCCGAAGATGCCTGTAGCAATGGCAATCCAGCCAATGATTTGACCGACGCGGCTAGCAAAAATTATGCCTTTGTAAGGGTTGCCGGTAATCTTCCAGACGATCGCTTTGAGGATGTTGCCGCCGTCGAGGGGCAAGCCGGGAATGAGGTTAAATAAGGCTAAAGCTAGGTTGATGGAAGCTAAAAGTTGGACGATGGCTGCTGCGGGGCCTGTGAGGGCTGCACCGACTCCGATAACTGTTAACAAACCAGCCAAAAATAAGCTAACTAACGGGCCTGCAATCGCTACCCAAAAGGCTTCTGCTGGGGTTTTCGATTCTCTTTCCAAATTAGCCAGTCCGCCAAACAGAAATAGCGAAATCGATTTCACGCCAATTCCCTGTTTGATAGCTACCCAACTGTGTCCTAATTCGTGGGCTAAGACGGAAGCAAATAACAGTAATGCTGCGAATAATCCCAGCAGCCACGGCGCTACGGGGCCTAAGGTGGGAAACAGGCCAGCTAGTGCACCGCCGTACTGCCAGGTTACTAAACCCAGAACTAAGAACCAAGAAGCGTTGACAAAAAAGGGAATTCCAAACAGGTTGCCGACGCGAAATGTACCGTTCATAATGGCTACCTCTGATATTATGGGGGAGAGTTTTTTGCTCTCTGTTTCCTTATCGTAACGAAATGTAACTGAGATGTTAATGCTGCAATTAGGGTGGTATCCGTCTGCGGAGGTTCGGTTTGCGGCAGAATGAGCGTTGAGTTAGGTTCGATCGTTCGGACTTCAGTCCTCAGGTTTGTAGTGAGGACTTCAGTCCTCAGAATTAAGGACTAAAGTCCGAACGATCGAACCGAATTTAAGTTAATTGTCGATCGCATCTCCTCCCAGCGGCCTGCTGTAGCGTTTCAATTCATCAATCAATCGAGTATCGTTAGAAGCTGTTCTCGCGCCTGCTTCGGCCGCCCAGCGCTTCAAATCTTCAATTTGCGATCGCGCGATCGCAGCTAAAGGTACAGTATCCTCGATCGACCTCAAAACATCCTCCGTCGTCAAATCTCGGCGCTGCCCGTTCACAAAAGTGCCAAAAGCGCGGTACAATCCATCAATCACCACTTGCTCAATTTCCGCACCGCTAAAATTCTCAGCAGACTTCGCCAAAATTGCCAAATCAAAATCGCGCAATCTAGTCGGGCGCAAACGCTGCAAATGCACCTTAAAAATATCTTGGCGTTCCGATTCCGAGGGCAAATTCAAAAAGAAAATCTCATCAAACCTGCCCTTTCTCAGCAACTCAGCCGGCAAAATCCGCACGTTATTTGCAGTTGCTACAATAAACACCGGGCTGGTTTTTTCCTGCATCCAAGTGATCAAACTGCCGAATACCCGGCGCGAAGTTCCCGAATCGCCGTCGCCGCCGTTGATAATGTTGCCGAAGGCTTTATCTATTTCATCGATCCACAAGACGCAAGGTGCGATCGCCTCTGCCAATTGTATCATTTGCCGAACGCGGCTTTCGCTTTCCCCGACAATCCCGCCAAACAATCTCCCAGTATCCAATCGTAACAGCGGCAAACGCCATTCACAAGCAATAGTTTTCGCAGATAAAGATTTGCCAGTTCCTTGAATTCCTACTAACAAAACGCCCTTAGGATTGGGTATACCGTAGCGGCGCGCCTCGTCTGTAAAAGCATCTTGCCGCATCTTTACCCACTGCTTCAAATTCTCCAATCCGCCCACATTTTTCAGGGATTCTCGGGAATTGAAAAATTCCAAAATTCCTGTTTGGCGAATAGCTTGCTGTTTCTCTTCCAAAACTCCATCAATATCTGACTCGTTAATTTGCTGTTTGGCTGCCAAAGCTTTAGCTAAAACCCGCCCGATGCGAGCGCGGCTCAAACCTTGACAAGCTTTAACTAACTGTTCCTTTGCTAAGCCGCTAACTTGCAACTGTTCCGGCTTTTCCACAACGTGGGAAATTAAACGATCTATTTCTTGGACGTTGGGTAAAGGGAAATCAATTACTGTTACTTCTTCTTTCAATTCTTCTGGCAATTCTAGTGCGTGAGAAGTGAGGACGATTGTTTTTTTGCTGCGCTTCAATTCCCGCGTTAAATTTCGCAATTCCCGGATTACCGGAGCATTTTTGTCGGTGTAGGGAGATTTTAAAACTGGGTGCAAATCCCGCAGTACAAATATGGTATATTCTTCAACAGCGGTCTTGCCGATGCGATCGAGGGCCGCCATTACCGAACCTTTCCCGGAACCGTTATCTTCCCAGCCGCGCACGATATCCCAGAACAATACTCGGCGCGGTGGTGTTACTTGCAGGGCTACTTGGGCAATTACAGCTTCGACTGGTTCCTCTTCGGCGCCGACAATGTACAGCAGGGAGTAGCGGGCGCGAATCATCAAATCTAGTCGCTTTACGAGTGCATCGAAAGGGTTATTTTGACGGGCATTGATGGCATCGAATTCTCTGGGTTGGGTGTATTGTTCTGTCATTTTATTTGATATATTAGATGTAAATTTAACGATATTAAATATTTTGTTTGTAGTAAGGACTTTAGTCCTTCTTAAGAATTTAACCGGACTAAAGGTTTGTAGTACGGACTTTAGTCCGTATCGAGGATTTAAACGGACTAAAGTCCGTACTACGAACGAACGAACCTTGAAATTATAACAGAATAGGGATAATTTGGCTACTTAGCAGCTTTGCGGGCTTGTTTCACCATGTCAATGAGAGTGTGGTGGGCATCTTCGGCGTCTGTTAAAGTGCGATCGAACTTTACTCTGACTGGTACTATTTCATCATTGACTTGAGCGGTTAAATCCATACCGTTGGCATCAATGGCGAGCATTTGAGCTGATGTCGCCTCGGGTTGGCCGCCGTAGGCTTGAGCGTACAAAACTACGGCGCTAGCGTGATCGTCGTTCATGTGAGTGCAGATGCGATCGCTAATTTCGGTGGAAAACTGGTCTGACATGGGAGATTCCTCATATGCAATATTGCGATCGATTGTACTGCGATTTGCGCGATCGGAGAGTATAGATGATAATATTGTGTTCTATTAAGAGTGAATAATCTCATGAATAACTCTAATGCTTATATTGAATTGCTTAAATCATTTCCACCGCGACCCATAACTGTCGAGTCAGAATTAATCGCAACTCAAGAAACGATCGACTCTCTGTTAGACAAAGGCGAACTGACTCCCGACGAACGCGATTATCTCAACGTACTCGGAACCCTGGTTTATGAATACGAGCAAACTTTAGAACCTATTCCTGATATTTACGGGATAGAACTGTTAAAAGGTTTGATAGAAGAATTTGACCTCAGACAAAAAGACCTCCTTCCTATTTTCAAAACAGAGTCTATTGTTTCTGATATTCTGCATAAAAAGCGCGAACTCACCACTGAACACATACAAAAACTTGCTGAGTTTTTCTGTGTCTCGCCGGCTGCATTCTTTCCACTAAATCCAGCATCCAAGAATTCCCAGCCTATAGAATTGGTGTCTACACAAACATAGAATTTACGGCGAATATAATTCGCGTTTACACAAATATAGAATTTCCAGACGGCGGTTGAAACCGCGTCTATACAAACGAATTGGGCCTCCGCAGAATGAAGAAAATAACGTAATTTTAGCGGCTCATTCTTCAACCCGCGTCCGGCGGGTTTCGTTTGTATAGACGCGAATTCTATTCGCCGTCTTACACAAACAGAGAATTACCAGATAATACGGCGGTTGAAACCGCGTCTATACAAACGAATTCTGCCTCCGCAGAATGAAGAAAATAACGTAATTTTAGCCACTCACTCTTCAACCCGCGCACCATCCGGGTTTTGTTTGTATAGCTGCGAATTCTATTCGCCGAGTCTTCTCTACGAATGATTAAATACGAATCATTCAAATTCCCCAAACCATCTAACTCAAAGATTTATCGTCAAACGGCAATTCATCAAACAGCGAATCAATATCAGACTCCGCAACAGCCTCAGACTTCGCCACAGGCGGCTTGCTTGAATGCACCTTTGCTACAGGTAACTTGGCCGCAGGTTCCAAAACAGCAGGCTGGGATTTCTCCAACTTAACTATCGGTAACTCCCCGCCATTTTCTCCATTTTTGCTCGTTTGATTCCACATCATCATTCCCAGCAAACCGTCAACCAAGCCGCCGCCGCTACCGTTGCCGCTAACTGCAACATCCGGTACAACTCGCACGTTGCGATCGCCTATAATTTGCATTAACTGCAAAGCTGTATAACCGGAACCGCCCAAAGCCACAACACCCGCGCGGTAAGCTTCAGCTTGAGCGTTTCCTTTTACCCGGATAGATTCAGCCTCGCCTTGAGCTTGTTTCACCTGAGAATTCGCTTTCAACTCAGAAATCTTCACGCCTTGTTCCGATTTCACCATCTCTTGTTGAATCTCGGCTAAAGCTGTTTCTCTTACCAATTGTTGCCGCTGAGTTTGTGCTATTTGCTGCACCTCATACGTCTTGCACTGTTCCTCGGCAATTTTGCGATCGGTTTGAGTTTGCATCAACTCAGCAGGCGGCAAAATATCCCCGATTAAAGTATCAATTGCTTGCACGTCGTAGGTGCGTAAAGCTGCTTTGATATACTCGGCGGCTTCCGCTTGTCTGCCGCTTCTTGCTGAGAGAAAATCTAATACAGAATAAGCTTGAGCCGAATTGCGGAAATAATTGCCGATTGTCGGCTGCAAAACGTGGTCTACTAAATTCTGCATCGAACCGACGCGAGAGATGACTTTCGGAGCATCCAAAGCTCCGACGTGAATGATTTGAGCTACTTCTAAATCAAAGGCAAAACCGTCTTGAGAACGCACGGTTAAAGATGAAAGTTTAGAGTCGTAACTGTGCCGTTCTGTTTTGCCAGACCAGTTCAATACAATATTAGTAGTTGGCACTAATTCTACTTTCAAAATGCGAGTATTCAGCGGATGTTTCCCCGGATACAGAGGAGTCACCCACACGCCTTTGTTGCCGACATTTACTAAGTTTCCGTGGGTGAAAGCTGCGCCGCTGACATCTTCCGAGGTTTTGCCGACATAGGAAATCACCGCGCCGACATAGCCGATCGGGATTTCGGTCATTGCGACTTGCTCAACCCCGACAAACCAGGGGTTTAAGTTCCACGAACCGGAGAGCAAAACCTGTTCCTGCAAACCGCGCCGCCCGCCGCCGCCGATAAATTTTTGTGCGTTTTGGAAGTTGTCGTGATTTGGAATAATCGGGCCGGCAATTTCACCGTCTTGAATCGGCACGCCGTCATAGGTTGTAACAATTCCTACTTTATCGGGGGCAATTTTGTACAGCTTCAATTGTTCTGCTGTCATCCCGTGTTTGGGAGCGTTAGCTGCTGTGATTACGGTAAATAATGCCGTATTTATTCGATAGCTACCGCCTGTCAAGATTCCGAGTTGTCTGCCTTTTTCACCGCCTGCTTTCAGGAATTTGCGAGCATCTTGAAAATTGTCGCATTCTGTGAATTTCCCGAGGATTCGCTGGGGCGGAATTGACTCGCCACCTGCTGCGATAATCAGGGCAATTTCACCTTGGGGAACTACGGTTAGAGATTCTTTGCGGACGTTATATTGCAAAGGCCAATAACCCCAATGCCAGCCGGGGGGTAATGTATCGGCTTGATATCCCGCTTCTCCGTTTAAGGCAATTAAATCGCCTGCGGGTAAAGATTTGCCACCGAAGCTAAACTTTTTGCTGACAATTCCTACTTCGCGATCGCCAATTACGACTAATCCGCCAAAAAATAGCGGTAGCACTAGGATAATTATCATACCGCCGATCGCGATCGGGATAAATCCACCTCCATCGAGCTGCATTGTCTGCACGGGAACAGTCGCGCGCAACTGCCCTAGCTGCAAGCTAGAATCGGGTTTTGCTGCTAGCTGGATCGAGGTTTGAGTTGCAGGGGGGATATCGCCAGCAGCTAATACCGGCGAGGGTTTCAAACTGGTTGTGGCGCTGAGGGCTAAAGATGCCGAAACAGCGGCTGCAAACTGTTTTAAAATGCGGGCTTTGACTTGAGATTTGGGCAAAAGTGAATAAAGCATTTTTTTTGATACGAGCTAATTTGTCCTATTAGCTCTACCTTAGCCTTGCTCCCAAGTTTTGACGTAAAACTTAAGGTCTTATTTGTCATTACTTCCCGTCATAATAGTCATACTTATCAGTAAAAATACTTAGGATTCAGAGCGCGCGCACAACTCAAGAAACCGGGTTTTTGTGGGTTTTGTCGCCTGTAACGAAGTATCTCGAACAAACCCGGTTTCTGACCACCCATGCGTAAATCCTAGGCTGGGTATTGTGCCAAACTACAAGCTGACAATCCCCCGTTTTAACGCGGCAATGGCGGCTTGCGATCATTTGAGATTTGATATTTTAGATTTGAGATTGATTGGAGATTTGAGAAGCCAAGACAGGTTTTCCAGTCAAGACAACCTGTTCGATAATATCAGCAGCGTGCTTAACTCCGCCCGATCGCGCGTAAGCGTTGCCCTCGAAGAGGATCGCCCCTTGCATCTCCACCGCCCTTTGTTTGTACGACTTTTGCGTCAGCACTGTCTCAATTGCCGATCGCAATTTAGCAACACTCAACTCCTTCAGAGAAACCACTTCACCAACACCAGTATAAGCAATCCGCGCAGCAATTCCAGGCTGGTCGTTCGCCACAGGAATTGCCACCATCGGCACTCCATTTCTCAAAGATTCCAGAGTTGTATTCATCCCAGCGTGAGTAATCGTAAGAGTTGCTTTTTGTAGCAGTTCTAATTGCGGTGCATAGCCAACAACAATCGCATTTCCCGCCAATTGCGGCAAGGATTCGGGAGTAGCACCACCACCGAGATCGATGACCAATTGAGCGTCTAATCCTTCACAAGCAGACGCGATGGTTTGAAAAACATTTAGCAAGCGATTTTGAATAGTTCCCATCGAGGCATAAATCAATGGTTTGCCAGTTAATTGTTCAAAAGGGAAAGAAACTGGTTGGCGCAGCGCAGGATTGTGTAAATGGCCGACGAAATGGAAATGTGGGGGTAAACTTTGCCGGGGAAAATTAAATTCAGGCGGTTGCTGGCTGATTTGAGCCAGTTTAGAGTAATAATCGTTCGGGTGATTGTAGAGAGGTAATTTCCACTCTTTGCGAGACTGGGCGATCGTCTTGCGAATCGGTTTTGCAAGCACTTCTACTAACCGAAAGCCGAGTCGATTGCGCCAGCGCCCTTTCCAAGTAGGATTGTATTGCCAAGTAGTGAAAATTGGAGGAATGTTGGGTTCTCGATTCAGCATCAACCCACTACATATAGTTACAAAAGGAATGTTAAGAATATCCGCAACCGTTCCTCCTTCCAGTGAATATTGGTCTACAAGCAAAGCTTCTACACCTGCCTTTTTAATAGTGGGTGGAGCCTCTCTGAGCATAACAGCCGAAGTTTTTGGAACATTTTTAAGATTATATTGCAACGCATTCAGTCCGCTGAGTTTCCCCATTTCGGTTAAGATTTTTGTACTGGCACCGAGGGGAAATTCATCTTCAGCTAATGCCTGAAATTCTAAGCCGCTGGCTAGAGTTTTTGCTTTGGCATCAAGGAAGTTAAATACCGTGACTCGATGACCTCGGTGTAGGAGTTCGCTGCCCAAAGTTGTCATGGTGTTGAGGTGGCCCGTGGATGCCGGACAGAGGATGCCGAAGTGGGTCATTAGTAAAGGCTCCTGTGAGTTAATTTTTTTGTAACATTATATCCTTCATATGTGTGTTTTTTGTTGCGGGGCGATTCGTTACCAATACTGTAATAGGTCTAACGATCGCCTAACTCTTCTTTCCGTTTCCGTCCTGCTTCACATCGGCGGCGTTGCTCTTCTTTTTCGGCACGGCGTTTCTGACGACAATCGCGACAGCGAACGGCATGGGCGTACATCGATCGCTTCGCCACTTCATACCACCACTTTTGCTGTTCTGCCGTCCAAATTTGTGGCTTGCCACAGTCCGCACACGAAAATTTTAGATCTTTATAATAAGTGGGCGGATCCTAGGAGTTATTGCGAGCTTGTTCGCTCATGTCAGCGGGGATTCGTCGGGGCGGTGGGCGAGCTTTTTCGCTGTTAACTTCGCGATATTTCTGAAGACAATTCCGACATTTGAATGCTTTTAAACTGGTAAATTCTTTCTCCACCTCGTACAACCACTTCTGCTGTTCGGCAGTCCAAATTTATTGTTTCCCGCAGTCCGCACAGTGAAGTTTTCGATCTTCATAATAAATCGGAACTCCGCGATCGATGTTGGGAGCCCGTTGAGATCGATCGGCAAGAATGCGTCGCGACGTTGGATTGGGTTCGGCAGATTTTGCTTGCGGAATCGATATCGATTTTGACCGAATGGATTGTAAAAGTCTCGATCGCTTCAGAGTCATCACACAAATCCGGGCGAAGGCTGATATCCTCATCATACTTGGCTCTCCTGGATTTCAGGAAAAGTAAGGACACGGCAATGCCGTGTCCCTACAGATGCTCGCCTACAATAAGCAGCCGATCGCCCTAAACAAACTGGCCAGTGGGACTTGTTCGCAGGCGGCGAATTCCAATCACCGACGGCATCGGCGATCGCCTGCGATCGTTCTCAATATTGCTCGGCCACAAACTCCCCCGCGAAACAGTGCGAGTTTGATTAAAAACAGCACCGTTTAAATCCAACATCTCAATTTGGCGGCGCAACACAGTACCGTCATCGATCGGACAATCTTCCCCCGGATGCTGCACCGAAAGCAGCAGCGTATCTCCGACAAAAGTCGGCCCCGTCATCTCGCACCGATTCGGCCCCTGAGCAAACGGAATTACAGTTCCCGCATTCGGCCCGTTCGTTGGAATGTAAAACAGCCAATTGTTGCCGAAAACACCAGTAAAATCAGACACGTTTCCAGTTTTCGTGTGGTCGATCGCACTTGGCTTACCAACAGCACCCACATCAAAACCGTTGTGCCCAGAAGTAGACATATCAGTCACACCCCAAATATTGCCTTGAGGGTCAAAAGCCAAATTGTCCACATTAGCAAATCCCGCCCCAGCTACTGTGCCGGCTTCTCCGCCTTGGGCCAAACGCTGCCAGCGGAAAGTCAAACCAGCACCGTCGGGACTGTCTTCAATTATTTTGTAAAGTCCTCCCGACTGCTGATTGCTGTTGACTGCGCTACCGTATTTCGCAACATTAAAAATGCGAGAATCTGGATAGCCATCGCTTCCCGGTGCGCCGTCAGTATAAGCAATGAAAACTTCCTTAGTAGTAGGATTAACTTCCAAATCTTCCGGCCGCGCCGTCGGAGTCCCGCCAATCAAATTAGCAGCTAAAAAAGCATCAACTAAAACCGCACCTTGGCTGCTGTAGAAATTAGCAAGAGTTTTATTCCTGTAGCCGGGAAGTGCTGTTGCTTCATTAGTTGTATCTGCTACAAAAGAACCGCCATCTTCGGTTTGATCGGCAATTCCGGCGCGTTTTGGCAAGCGAGTATTTGCATCTCTTTGAGCTTTGCCAAAAGTTGCCAATTCGGCCTCGCCCATTTTGGTTGGACGCACCGGATTTGTCTGGGTATTGATTGTCAGCGGCAGCCATCTTCCCGCACCGTTGCGGTTGTATTGGGCGACGTACAAAACGCCGTCTTCAAACAAGCGGCTGTTGCTTTTATCTGCGGGGTTTGTGACAGTACCGTTGCTGACAAATTTCCAGGTGTGTCCGCCGCGCCGATCGTCCCCCATGTACACTACTAACTTGCGGCCTGCTTCGGCCCGCATGGCGACGTTTTCGTGGCGGAAACGGCCTAAAGCGGTGTGTTTGCGGGGGCGGAAACTCGGATCTTGGGGATCGACTTCTACCATCCAGCCGTATTTTTCGCCGACTAAGCCGAATTCTTCGCCCGTAGTGCCCTTGGCGTAGCCGGTTTGGCCGCCGTTGGGTTTGATGTTTTCCTGAACTCCCACGAAAAATAGTTCGCTACCTTGGAAGTTTTCTTCGGCGGAGAGGATTGTTCCCCAAGGGGTGGTGCCGCCGGAACAGTTGTATGCTGTGCCGATGATGCGGTTGCCGAGTCCGTCGCTGTTGACTGTTGCGAAGACTTGGGTGGCTGCGGGGCCCGTGCCTGTGAGATAGTTGTTGTCGCCTTGTCTGGTTCCCCATCCGGTGACTGCTTTGTATTTATCGCTGCGCTGACTGTTGATTCCGAGGCCGGAAAGTCCGTGGATGCGTCGGTTGAGGGAGTCGCGGGGAATGGCTGCAAAGCGTCCGTCAGCTTGTTTGGTGATGCGGACGATCGATCCGCCGAGGTTGTACAGGAATTCGCCGAGGGTAGCCTGATTTTTTACGGATAAGTCTATACCGAGGACGGCGCGATCGCTCGCTGGAAAAGATGCCACATCCGCCGGGGCTTCGGGCGCGATTTTCGACATCGGGAAGGATACGTACTCGTGGTTAACCCACAGATAGCCGTCGTCATTGCTGCCGCGCAGCCCGACAAAGCCCGTGTAGTCGTTGTTGTAGCCGAAATAGTCTGCCGGATCGGGAAAAACGCGATCGCCCCAGCGGAGAATCACGTAACGTTCGTATTCCGGCGGCACAACCACATCGTCAACCACGCTGTAGCTGGTTAATTTAGTATCCCCCGACGCACTCATCACAGTCCCCTGTCCGTTCAAAGCCGTCGGCATGAAACTCGACAGTTCTCGATAAATTGGCAGCGGGTGGGGAAGTCTTAGAGGAGTGAAAGATGTCGGAACTACAGCTTCGGCAGCGCTGGAATTGATGCCGAACAATGTTTGAGTTAGCTTAGGAGCAAGCACGGTGGTAGCTGCACTGCTACCGAAGAAAATGAGCAGTTGTCGGCGAGTTATTTTAGACATAAATTCCTTTTCAACCCAACATCCCTAGTCTTACGAGTCTCAATAGAAATTTACTACTGTTAAATTAAGGATAGTTAAACTTTTGGTTAATTAAACTCTGGAAATCTTTTAGTTAACCATAGGTTAAATAGCTGTTCGTAGTGCGGACTTAAGTCCGCTCCATATTGCGGACTGAAGTCCGCACTACGAACTGATGCTAATCGACCGGACAGGACATTAATCATCTCGAAAAGCCGGATCGTTTTGTCGGGATGCCGATCGACTGGGCGCAGGTACATTAATCCTTTGCGAAGGCCCATAATTTGCCGGCGAGATATTGGGTTCTATGAATCCCAGCAGCACTTTAGCATCGGCAAAATATCTAGTCCACTGTTCGATGCTCGAATTTTTCTGCCACTGGCTGCGGGATACTCTCGATCGCAAAACCGGAACAAACTGTCGGCTGCGATCGGCTGTAACTATCACTGTAACTTCTGTCAATCCCGGATTTTCTTGAAACTGGCGGGCGATCGACTCTTTAACCAAATCTTCCGCCTGCTGCACTAAACTTGCATAAGATTGACTGCCGTCCGAATCTAGGGTAAGATAGCTTTCCTTAGTTTCTGCCAAAGATACTGATATACTTGCGGCAAAAAAGACCGTTGCTAAAATAAAATTTGAAAATAAGCGCCGGTGCAAATTCATTATTTTTTTAACTAAATGCTGACACTTGTCAATGATAATCAATAAAAATTAACACCTAATTAAGCTGAGATTAAAAAACTCAGGACTGACGACGCATTAAGACTAAAGAAACCGGGTTTTTGGCTCTTTCTGCGGGCTGCGAAGTATTTGCGTAAAAAACCCGGTTTCTGACTGCGCCTGCCTCCAAGACTGATAATATTTTGTAGAGTCGGCTTTCCCCCTGAAGTCAATCCGTTAAATCCGTTATAAAATCCGTTGCCGAACTTCCTTCTTCCTGCAATGAAATTAACAAAATGCGCGATCGCCCTCGGTAGCAACTTAGGCGACTCCCTCGCCACCCTCAAAAGCGCGATCGCAACTCTCAACAACACCCCAGAAATCGCCGTAAAATCTCATTCTAGCTGGTATCAAACCGCCCCCGTCGGGCCGCCGCAACCCGATTACATCAACGCCTGTGCCATCCTAGAAGTTGCACTAGAACCACAACAAGTGCTAGCAACTTTATTAGAAGTTGAAATAAAATTTAATCGGATTCGCCGCGAAAAATGGGGGCCGAGAACCCTCGACCTAGATTTGCTGCTGTACGATGATTTAATCCTAGAAACTCCGACACTGACTGTGCCTCATCCGCGGATGACCGAAAGAGCTTTTGTATTAGTACCTTTAGCAGAAATAGCGCCGGATTGGGTGCATCCTGTGACGAAAAGTGCGATCGGGCAACTCCTGAAAAATGTAGACTGTTCGGGAGTCGAAAAAATGAAAGTGTAGAAATTGAGCAAAATTCCGGGCTGATAGCAGTCAAAAAAATCACTTCTGGACGTATAAATACCCAAGAAACCGGGTTTTTTACCAAGATTAAAGGCTATCAACCAGTATTTTTGGCAAAAAACCCGGTTTCTGCGTCCAAGACTGTGCCAATCTAAAATCTAAAATCTAAAATCTAAAATCTAAAATCTAAAATCTAAAATGGTATTGGATCGCCTATGATGTCTTAAATCGGTGCAATCCAACATTATTCGCTTCTCGCTTATGTCGATCGGTCAAGAACTACCCCAACTCCTCAAACAGCGCCTATTTTACCAAGGGCGCAAATTCAACTTCGACGTAGCCAGCCTCCGCCTTCCCAACGGTTCCGAAGGCGACTGGGAATGTATTCGCCACCCAGGCGGAGCACTGGCAGTTCCCGTCACCCCCGAAGGTAAACTCGTCTTAGTGCGACAATACCGCTTCGCCGCCAAAGGGCGGATTTTAGAATTCCCCGCAGGTACAGTCGAAATCAACGAAAGCCCCGCCGAAACAATCAAACGCGAAATCGAAGAAGAAACCGGATATCGCGCCGGAAAATGGCGGGAATTAGGCAAATTTATGCTCGCACCCGGTTATTCCGATGAAATAATTTATGCTTTTTTAGCACAAGATTTGGTCAAACTAGAAAAGCCGCCAGAACAAGATGACGATGAAGACATGGAGACAGTTTTATTCACTCCAGAAGAATTAGAAAAAGCCATCTTAGCTGGCGAACCAATTGACGCCAAATCAATTTCTAGCTTTTTCTTAGCGCGTCCATTTTTGACTTAAATAGGACTTAGGAAAAAAAACCCGGTTTCTTATAAAAATCCTGCATCAAACCGATAAATCTTAACTTAGAAACCGGGTTTTTGACCCCGCGCGTGTCCAGGACTGTAAAATCTAAAATCTAAAATCTAAAATCTAAAATCGAATGTCTGATTTAATTTTATTTTGGCACCGCCGCGACTTGCGTATTTCTGACAACATTGGACTAGCAACAGCGCGCCAGCAAAGCCTGAAAGTAGTTGGAGTTTTTTGTCTCGATCGCAACATTCTCGATCGATCTGACGTAGCGCCAGCCCGAGTCACCTACACGATCGGCTGCTTGCAAAAACTATCCTCGCGTTACAGCGAAGCAGGCAGCCAATTGCTGATACTTCAAGATGACCCGATTCTCGGAATACCGAAATTAGCAACAGCGATTAATGCTAAAGCAGTATTTTGGAACTGGGATGTAGAACCCTATTCAAAAGAGCGCGATCGAAATGTATCAAACGCCCTCCAACAAGCAGGAATTAAAGTTAAAAATTTTTGGGATCAAATCCTGCACGCCCCGGACGAAATTCGCAGCGGTACAGGACAACCCTACACAGTTTATAGCCCTTTTTGGAAAAACTGGAACAGCAAACCCAAAGCCCAACCAGTAGAGACGCTGCCGATAACTTATCTGGAATTAATGACCGGATTAACCGCAGAAGAACAATCAATCGCCAACCGAGCAGGTGCACTTGAAACACTGCCAACTGCCTCTAGTTTGGGATTTATTTGGGAAAATCCATTAGTAATAGAACCCGGAGAAGATGCAGCGCAAAAAAAATTAGAAGAATTTTGCGATCGCACAATTTACGAATATCAAGAAGAGCGCAATTTCCCCGCAGTTACGGGCACATCCCAACTCAGCGCCGCCCTCAAATTTGGTGCAATAGGCATCCGCACTGTTTGGCAAGCTACTCAGAGAGTAATGGACACTTGCCACAGCGAAGAAGCGCGAACAAGCATCCGCACTTGGCAACAAGAAATAGCGTGGCGGGAATTTTACCAACACGCGATGTATAACTTCCCTGAATTAGCAGATGGGCCCTACCGTCAAGTATTCAAAGACTTTCCGTGGGAGAACGATGAAAAGCTGTTTCAAGCTTGGTGCAGGGGCAAAACTGGCTATCCAATTATCGACGCGGCAATGCGGCAGTTAAATCAGATTGGTTGGATGCACAATCGCTGCCGCATGATAGTTGCTAGTTTCCTCACCAAAGATTTAATTATTAACTGGCAGTGGGGCGAAAAATATTTCATGCAAAAATTGATTGATGGCGACCTTTCTGCTAACAACGGCGGCTGGCAGTGGAGCGCATCGAGCGGAATGGATCCGAAACCTTTGCGAATATTCAATCCTGCGAGTCAAGCTCAAAAATTTGACCCGGAAGGGGAATATATTCGGCACTGGGTTCCAGAATTGCGCCGAGTTGATACTAAACTTTTGCTAACAGGAAATATTTCACCTATAGAACGCCGGCTGCTTCATTATCCCGATCCGATCGTAGACCACAATCAGCAGCAGCGCAAGTTTAAGGAACTTTTCAAACAGCAAAAAATCGTTGAGTAAGTAGATGTTTTTTGGTTTGTAGTGAGGACTTTAGTCCTTCTTTATCCCAACTTAGAGGACTGAAGTCCTTACTACGAACCTAATAGGACTGAAGTCCTTACTACGAACCTAATAGGACTGAAGTCCTTACTACGAACCTAATAGGACTGAAGTC